>NZ_JBXAHL010000008.1:0-212010 GCF_058795055.1 Cupriavidus sp. GW823-FHT06D04
GCTGGCCGGATCGATGACGTAGCACTTGATGCCGTGCGCCTGAAGCGCGCGACAGATCCAGAACCCGTCCTGGCCGGACTCGTAGCTTACGACGACGCGCACCCCGGCTGGTAGGGACCACTTCTTTTTGTGCTGTTCGATCAGGTCCAGCACCGCCTGCAGACGCGCTGAGGCTTGCGGCTGCGCGACCGTATGCACCGCAGGCTGCTCGCGGTGACCGTCGTGTAACGCGACCTTCCACTTCGCGGCCGCCAGTTCGAGCGATACCGCCAACACCCGATCCTCGATATCTGTACGCATGATGTCTCCCCTGTGAGCCAAGCACGACACGCTGATTTTAAGCATCGGTTTGTCCTGTCTCATAGGATCTTGGTTGCCCGGCCTTTGCGGCCGGATTCTTTTGTTGTGCCGCGGACGCGGCGGGTCACGAATCGTGCGTGACCAGGGTGCCCAGCTCCGCCAGCAAGTCATGGGCACGCGGCCACGGGCCGTAGCCCGCGGCAGGGTTGAGGTGGCCGACGTTGCCCAGGTCCACCAGCCGGCTGCCCCATGCGGCGGCCATCTCCGCGACACGCGCATGGCTGGCCAGTGGGTCGTTTCCGCTGGCAGCAACCAGGCTGGGGAACGGCAAGGGCGCGAGCGGCGTCGGCAGCCAGCCCCCCTGCACCAGCGTGTCCTGCGCCGGATAGCCGGGCGGCAGCGGCTGCGAAAAATCCGGCGGCGTCACCAGCAGCGCGCCCAGGATTCGGCGCTGGTGCCGCGCCGCCCAGTGCACGGTGATCATCACGCCGGCGCTGTGCGCGACCAGCACGACCGGCTTGTCGATGTCCGCCAGCGCGGCATCGAGCGCGGCGACGCGGGCCGCGCAACTGAGCTTGTCGTGCTCCAGCGGCGGCACGCAGCGGACGTCGCGCCCCTGCGCCTGCAGTTCGGCTTGCAGCAGCGTTTGCCAGTGCTCGGCGACGTGGTCGCGCAGGCCCGGCACCATCAGGACAGTGTGGGTGGGTGTAGCAGTCATGGTCGGATTGGAAGGAGTCAGGCAGGAACAACGTCAGGCACAGCGTGGCCATCCAGGCGGCGCAGGTCCGCCGCATAGCGCCGGCGGCCGAGGCAGAACAGCAGGGCCGCGGCCGCACCGGCAAGCGGAATCCATTGCAGCGCGCCGGTCAGGCCGATGTGGTCGGCCAGCACGCCGGTGAGGAACGGACCCGGTGCCAGCCCCAGCAGGTTGTTGATCAGGGTCAGCGTGGCAAACGCGGTCGCATGGATGGCAGGCCGCGTCAGGTTGGCCACCATCGCGCTGGCTGGGCCGGCGGTGCCGCCCACCACCAGCATGCCCGCGCCGATCAGCACCAGCTGCGCATGGCCCGCGGGCAGCCGGAACGCCGTCATCAGCAAGACGCAGCAGATCACGCTGTAGGCGATGGCCATCTGCCATTTGCGCGCGGGCACGCGCCGCGCCACGCGGTCGGTCAGCGCTCCGCAGGCCACCATGCCCACGCCGGCCATCAGCACCAGCATTGCCGCAGCCACGCCGGCGCGTCCGGTCGCCATGCCGTAGTCGCGCGACAGGAAGCTGGGCAGCCAGCCCAGCAGCGCCGCCATCACCAGCAGCTGCAGCGCACTGCCGGCGCAGGCGCAGAGCATGGAAGGCACCGTCAGCAGCTCGCGCACGATCCGGCGCGGCTCCAGTTGCCGGGCCGGGACCGCCGCGTCGCCGTTGGCCGCGCTCACGCGTTGCTGGAGCCCGCGCAGCCGATGCTCGCTGATGGTCAGGTAGTAGAGCGCCACCATCACCAGGCCGAAGCCGGCGATCCCGGCAAAGGCAATGCGCCAGCCAAAGTGGGCCGACAGGACACCGCCCAGCCCCATGCCAAGCACCGAGCCGAAGGCACCGCCGGCAATGAAGGCCGCGCTGAGGCTGGCGCGCAGATGGCGCGGGAACACCGACACCACTACCGCGATACCCACGCTGCCATACGCCGCCTCGCCGATGCCAACGCAAAGCCGCGCCAGGAACATCTGGCCGAAGCTGTCCGCCACCGCGCAGCCCAGCGTGGCCAGGCTCCACAGCGCCGCCATCAGGATCAGGCTGCGCACGCGTCCCCAGCGGTCGGCCAGCAGCGACAGCGGAATCGCGAGCACGCCCACCATCAGCGCCACCACGCCGCCGAGCGCGCCCAGCTCCGTATCACCGAGCTGCCATTCGGCCTTCAGCAGCGGAAACACCGCGTTGAGCACCTGGCGCGACATATAGTCCGACAGCAGCAGCGCGAACGTCAGCGCAAAGACGAGCCACGCATAGCGCGGTCCGGCAGCAGCCGGCAGGGCCGGCGTGGCCGACTCTGCGGCAAGGGCAAGGCGGGGTCTGGACATGGGCGTCTCCGGAAGCAGACCGGCGGTCTTCGCGCCGCCGTGCGTTCACAGCCCGCCGCCGAAGGGTGACGAGCGCAGGCAGTATCTGGCGATCGGGACCGTGCGGTTTGATATTCCGGGACGTACGTTTGACATTCCGGGACAGCTGGGGAAAACGCCGAGACAAAAAAAACCGGCACCCGAAGGTGCCGGTTTCTCGCTGGCCCGCCGTCAGGCGAGGCGCGGCGAAGCTCAGTCTTCCAGCTTCGGCAGCGAGGCGCTGACCTTGGTCGACAGCAAGCCGCTCTTGGCATAAGTCTGCAGCTTCTCGCGCGTGTCGACGATATCCAGCGTGCGCATGGTCAGCTGGCCGATCCGGTCCAGCGGCGTGAACATCGACTCGCCCTTCTCCATGGTCAGCCGTTCCGGCTTGTAGGTCAGGTTGGGCGAGGTGGTGTTCAGGATCGAGTAGTCGTTGCCGCGGCGCAGTTCAATGGTGACTTCGCCGGTGATGGCGCCCGCCACCCAGCGCTGGGCGGTTTCGCGCAGCATGATGGCTTGCGGGTCGAACCAGCGGCCCTGGTACAGCAGGCGGCCCAGGCGACGGCCGTTGTCGCGGTACTGCTCGATGGTGTCTTCGTTGTGGATGCCGGTGATCAGGCGCTCGTAGGCGATGAACAGCAGCGCCAGGCCCGGGGCTTCGTAGATGCCGCGGCTCTTGGCTTCGATGATGCGGTTCTCGATCTGGTCGCTCATGCCCAGGCCATGGCGCCCGCCGATGCGGTTGGCCTCCATGAACAGGTCGACGCTGTTGGCGAAGGTCTGGCCGTTCAGCGCGACCGGCTGGCCTTCCTCGAAGCGCACGGTGACTTCTTCGCGCTTCACTTCCACGTCATCGCGCCAGAACTGCACGCCCATGATCGGCTGGACGATGCGGATGCCCGAATCCAGGTGCTCCAGGTCCTTGGCCTCGTGGGTGGCGCCCAGCATGTTGGAGTCGGTCGAGTATGCCTTTTCGGCCGACATCTTGTAGTCGAAGCCGTTCTGGCGCATGAACTCCGACATCTCGGCGCGGCCGCCCAGTTCGTCAATGAACTGCTGGTCCAGCCACGGCTTGTAGATCTGCAGGCCGGGGTTGGTCAGGAGACCGTAGCGGTAGAAACGCTCAATGTCATTGCCCTTGAACGTGCTGCCATCGCCCCAGATGTTGACGCCATCTTCCTTCATTGCGGCAACCAGCATAGTGCCGGTGACAGCACGGCCGATCGGGGTGGTGTTGAAGTAGGTGATGCCGGCAGTCGAGATGTGGAACGCGCCGCACTGCATGGCGGCGATGCCTTCAGCCACCAGTTGCGTGCGGCAGTCGACCAGGCGGGCTTCCTCGGCACCGTAGGCCTTGGCGCGGCGGGGGATGTCGTCGTAGTCGGGCTCGTCGGGCTGGCCCAGGTTGGCGGTGTAGGCGTAGGGGACGGCGCCCTTCTGGCGCATCCAGAGGAGCGCCGCGCTGGTGTCAAGGCCGCCGGAGAAGGCGATTCCGACGCGCTGGCCGGAAGGAATGTGCTGAAGGATGGTAGTCATCGCCAGAAAATCTAAGTGAATTTGTCGGCTCTTGGGCGGGCTTCCAATACGCGCGCCGGGGCGGCGGGAAGCACGGCGACGCGGCCGGCCGAGTCACGTGCCGAGTCAGTGCCAAACGCGAATTGTGACACGGCAGCGCCCACGCGCCAAACGCCGGGACTGGCGGGGGCGTCGGCGCCACCTGCATCCGGGCCCGCCGGACCATTCAAATCCCGCGAACGCGCCTTTCAAAACTCTCGACTGGTTCGCGCCTGGGCCCCTCCCTATACTCCGCCGCACTGTTGTCTGAAAGCGGAGTCGTCATGCTGCATCGCGCCCTGGAAGGAGTCCGGGTCCTGGACTTGTCGCGCATCCTGGCCGGTCCCTGGTGTACCCAGAACCTGGCCGACCTGGGCGCCGAGGTGACCAAGGTCGAGCACCCGGAGCGCGGCGACGATACCCGCGGCTGGGGCCCGCCCTACCTGGAAGCGCCCGAGGGCAGCGGAGACACGCAGCGCCTGTCTGGCTACTTCATCTGCTGCAACCGCGGCAAGCGCTCGGTCGCGATCGACTATGGCACGCCCGAGGGCGCCGCGCAGGTACGTGAGCTGGCGCGCGAGGCCGACGTGCTGGTCGAGAACTACAAGGTCGGCACGCTGCGCCGCTACGGGCTGGACTACGACACGCTCAAGGCGATCAATCCGCGCCTGGTCTACCTGTCGATCACCGGCTTCGGCCAGAGCGGGCCGATGGCGGACAAACCCGGCTATGACTATGTGTTCCAGGGCATGGGCGGGCTGATGAGCTACACCGGCCAGCCCGACGGCACGCCCGGCGCCGGGCCGCTGCGCACCGGCGTCGCCGTGGTCGACCTGAGCACCGGCATGTATGCCACCTCCGCCGTCCTGGCCGCGCTGTACCAGCGCCAGGCGACCGGGCTGGGTGCGCACCTGGATATCGCGCTGCTCGATGTCGCGGTGGCGATTAACGCCAACCAGGCTGCCAACTACCTGGTGTCGGGCCAGAACCCGCAGCGCAGCGGCAATGCCCATCCCAACTGCGCGCCCTATGAAGTGTTCCGCTGCGCCGACGGCCACCTGATCCTGGCGATCGGCAATGACAGCCAGTTCGCGCGCTTCTGCGCCGTGGCCGGCATGCCGGATCTTGCGCAGGACCCGCGCTACGCCACCAACTCCGCGCGCATTGAGCACCTGCCCGCGCTGCGCGCCGTGCTGACCGATCTATTCCCCACACGCACGCGCGCTGCGTGGACCGATGCCTTCGATGCGGCCGGCGTGCCCTGGGGGCCGATCCACACTATGGATGAAGTCTTCGCCCACCCACAGGTGCAACACCGCGGGCTGATGCAGGTGGCCGAACACCCCGTCATGGGCAAAGTGCCCATGGTGCGCAACCCGATGCTGGCCGGGCACGACCTGCCGCTGCCACCGCCGCCGCTGCTGGGCGAACACAGCCCGGCAGGCTGAACGGCGCGCAGCGACCCACAAGACCGAAAACACTGACACGGAGACACCGATGAAACCAACCTTCACCGCCATCGCGCTGCTGGCTGCATGCGCAAGCGGCGCCGCGCATGCAAGCGCGTATCCCGACCGGCCGATCAAGATGATCGTCCCCTATGCCGCCGGCGGCACCACCGACATCATCGCGCGCATCGTCGGCACGCGCCTGGGCCCGGTGCTGGGGCAACCGGTGGTGGTCGAGAACCGCCCGGGCGCCGGCGGCGCGGTCGGCAGCGCCTACGCGGCCAAGCAGCCGGCCGACGGCTACACGCTGGTGATGGAGGTGGAGAGCTCGCACGCGGTCAACCCCAATGTCTACCTGAAGACCGCCTATGACCCGGTCAAGGACTTCGCTCCGGTCAGCAACCTGGCCGACGTGCCCAACGTGCTGGTGGTCAACCCGGCGTTCCCGGCCACGGACCTGCAGTCGTTCATCAAGCTGCTGAAGGCCAACCCCGGCAAGTACTCGTTCGGCTCGTCCGGCAACGGCGGACTGAGCCATATGAACGGCGAGCTGTTCATGAACGCCACCGGCACGCGCATGCTGCACGTGCCGTACAAGGGCCTGGGCCCAGCGCTCAACGATGCGGTGGCGGGCCAGATCCAGGTGGTGTTCGACAATATCCCATCGTCGTCGGGCCTGATCCAGGGTGGGCGCCTGAAGCCGCTGGCGGTCGCCGCGAAGCAGCGCCTGAAGGTGCTGCCCAATGTGCCGACCTATGCCGAGGCCGGGCTGCCGGCGATGAACAACCCGTCGTGGTTCGGCCTGGGCGCACCGGCGGGCACGCCCGCTGCCATCCTCGACAAGCTCAACGACGCGGTGCGCCAGGTATTGGCCGAGCCGGAGGTGATCGCCGCCATCGAGAAACAAGGCGCGGTCCCGGCACCGACATCGCGCAAGGCCTTCGGCGACCTGATCCGGGCAGAATGCGCACTGGAAGCAAGTCGTCGAGGACATCCACTTCACCAAGCTCCAGTAAGCCACAAGGAACGACATGAGCGCACTTCAGCAAGAACCGCACGCCGGCGTCGAGATCGACGCGCGCGGCATCGCCACCGTCACCATCCGCGAGGCGGGCTCGCTCAATATCCTGAGCACGCCGGTGATCGCATCGCTCACGCGCGCCATCGAAGCGCTGGCCGGCAATGACGCGGTACGCGTGCTGGTGCTGCGCGGCGCCGGCGAGAAAGGCTTTGTCGGCGGTGCCGACATCAAGGAAATGGCCGCGCTGGACCGCGCCAGCGCCGAGGCCTTCATCAGCGGCCTGCGCCGCCTGTGCGACGCCGTGCGCCACCTGCCGGTGCCCGTGATCGCGCGCATGCCGGGCTGGTGCCTGGGCGGTGGGCTGGAACTGGCGCTGGCGTGCGATATCCGCATCGCCGCCGACAACGCGCAGCTGGGCATGCCGGAAGTGAAGGTCGGCATCCCGTCGGTGATCCACGCCGCGCTGATGCCGCGCCTGATCGGCAATGCGCGCACGGCATGGATGCTGCTGACGGGCGAGATCTCCGATGCCGCCGAGGCGCTGCAGTGGGGGCTGGTGAGCCGCGTGGTGCCACTGGCGGAGCTGGACCTGGAAATCGAACGCGTGGCCGCGCTGCTGGCCGGCTTCGGCCCGGTCGCGGTGCGTCAGCAGAAGCGCCTGCTGCGCGAGTGGGAAGATGCGCCGCTGGAAGTGTCGATCAACAACAGCGTGACCGAGTTCGGCAGCGCCTTCGACACCGGCGAGCCGCAGCAGCACATGGCCACCTTCCTGAACCGCAAGCGCTGAAGCGCGGGGAAGTGCTTACGGCGCCGTGGCCGCGACGGCGCCGCCTTCGCGCGTGGCCACCACGCGCGGATCGTTCAGCAGGAACTGCGCAAAGGCCTCGGCAAACGCCGGCAGCTTGCCGTCGGCGCGCACGATCAGGTTCAGTTCGCGCAGGGCCCACGGCTCTGCCAGCCGCACCCCCACCACGCGCGCCTCACGCAAGGCCTGCGCCGCCACGCTGCGCGGCACCAGCGCCACCCCCACGCCGGCCTCGGCCAGCGACAGCACCGCATCGAAGCTGTGCGCATGCAGCCGCACGTTGGGCCCCTTGCCCGCGCGCTGCGCCATGTCGCGCAGGAACAGGAAGTTGCTGCTGGTGCGGCTCATGCAGACAAAGTCGAAGGCCAGCGCCGCGCCGAAACGCACTTCAGGCTCGCGCGCCAGCGGGTGATCCGCGGCCACCGCAAGGATCAGCTCGTCGCGCGCATAGCGCACCGAGCGCACGCCGGTGGCTTCGCCGCCCGTCTGGAAATCTCCCGCCAGGATGCCGACATCGGCTTCGTGCGCCGCCACCGCCGCCAGGATCGACTGGCTGGCGCGCTCCTCCAGGTCGATGTTCACATCCGGGTTGGCCAGCAGGAAGCGGCTCACGCTCGGGATGATGAAACCGTTGAGCGAACTGCTGTTGGCCAGCAGCCGGATATTGCCCTTCAGCCCGGCAGAAAAGCGTCCCACCTCGCCATGCATGCGCTCCACGCCAAGCAGCAGTTCGCGCACATGGACCAGCAGGGTTTCACCGGCGGGCGTCAGTTCCATGCCGCGCGCGGTGCGCACGAACAGCGGCGTGCCCATCGCGTGCTCCAGGTTCTTCAGCCGGTAGCTCGCCGCCGACGCGGTGATATGCGTGGCCGAAGCGCCACCTGACAGGCTTTGCGCATCGGCAATGGCCTGGAACAGGCGCAGGTCGGTCAGTTCGTAACGCAAAGCAACTCCGCTTAGGTCGGGACGGTCGAAGGGATTGGCGCTGGTGGTGTCGCGGCCATTCTAGTGCAGCACTGTGGGCTCCCGCCCGCCACCCGGTCCGCACACACTCCACTCACTTGATGTGGACGTCGTCCATTTTCTTTGCTAAGGTATTGTGGACGGCGTACACAAGAGCGTGCGCCAGTTGCCAGCGCGCCGCCTGATTCGCGCGCCATGCCGATATCCACGGCCGCCCGAGCGGCGGCCTACCTACAGGAGTTGTCATGCAAGTCCAACCCTATCTGTTTTTCGAAGGCCGTTGCGATGAAGCCGTTGAGTTCTACAAGAAGATTCTCGGCGCCAAGGTCAACATGCGGATGACGTTCAAGGAAAACCCGGAGGCCGACAAGGCCAGCCCGGGGTGCCAGCCCGGCGCCGGCACCGAAGACAAGGTCATGCACATGGAGTTCCAGATCGGCGACAGCGTGATCATGGCCTCCGACGGCCGCTGCTCGAACCAGCCCAACTTCCAGGGATTCGGCCTGTCGATCAACTACCCGGACAAGGCCGCGGTCGAAAAAGCCTTCAACGGCCTGAAGGAAGGCGGCCAGGTGGTGATGCCGCTGGACAAGACCTTCTTCGCCGAGCAGTTCGGCATGGTCACCGACCGCTTCGGCATCATGTGGATGCTGCTGACGGCACCGAAGTAAGCAAGATGTAACGCCGTTTCCCGGCCGGCGGAGCGCCATGTGGGCCGATAGGCTTACAATGCGCCGCCTGCCGGAGAAACCACGCCATGGACGATCGCATCAACGAACTCGAAATCAAGCTCGCCTTCCAGGAAGACCTGCTTGATACCCTGAACAGCACCGTGGCGCGCCAGCAGCAGCAGATCGACCTGCTGCAGGAACAGTTCCGCGCGCTGTACCAGCAGGTGCGCAGCGCCGCCACCACCGCGGCCGAAGCCGATCCCCAGCAGGAAATCCCGCCGCACTACTGATGGACGCGGGCCGATCGCCGATGTGACGGAACGCCACCCCGCCCGCGCGGTCTGACAGGCTGACCCATCCATCGCTGCCCTCGACAGGCGCGCCCCATCCGCCACATGCGTGTGAAACCTTCCCTGCTGATTGCCGCCGCCTGCGTCGCTGGTGCCTCCTCGGCGCTGGCCGGCTACAACATCTGGACCGGCGAGTACTCCCTCTCCCGGCAGGAACTGCAGACCGCCCTGGACCAGCGCTTCCCCGCCACGCTGCGCTACGCCGAAGTCGTCAGCGTGCAGCTCAGCCATCCCCGGCTGGTGCTGGACGAAGCCAACAACCGCGTCACCACCCACGTCGACGCACGCCTGACCAACGCCTTGCTGCCCTCCCCGCCGGTAGACGGCAAGCTCGCGCTGAACAGCGGCGTGCGCTATGACCCGGCCAAGCGCGCGGTGCTGCTAGACAACCCGACCGTGCAGCAGGTGGAAGTTGCCGGCATGGGGCAATACCGCGAACAACTCAATGCGATCGGCGCCGTGGTTGCGCAGCAGCTGCTGAAGGACTATCCGGTCTACACCTTCAAGCCCGAGGAGCTGCGCGTCGGCGGCAAGGATGTGGAGCCGGGGGCGATTACCGTGGGCAAGGATGAAGTGCGGGTGGAGGTGAAGCAGCGGTAGGCATAGCCTGCGGGCCAGGCTCGCTCCTTCTTCCTCTACCTCATCCCCGCCCACCTCTGAACACCACCCCCAACCCCGCCAGCACCGCCCCCATTCCCGCCATCGCCAGCGGCGCCATGCGGTTGCCCAGCAGCAGGTAGTCGAGCACCGCCGTACCCGCCGGCACCAGGTAGAACAGGCTGGTAACGTTGACCAGGTTGCCCGCGCGGATCAGGCGGTAGAACAGCAGCGTCGCACCGATCGAAATGACCAGTGCCAGCCACAGCAACGGCGCAGCGAACGCCAGCGAAGCATCGAAGGCGAAGGGCTGGAACGGCAGGCACAGCAGGCAGGCCGCGAGGCTCGCGCCGTACTGCAGCGGCAGCACTTCAGCCGGTGCACGCGTGATGCGCTTCTGCAGGATGGCGCCGACGGTCATGCTGGCGAGCGAGGCCAGCGCGCACAGCATGCCCGCCAGCGACAGTCTGGCCAGCAGCAGGCTGTCCGCCACCACCATGGCCAGCCCGGCGAGCGCGAAGGCCAGGCCCGCCATGCGTGCGGCGCTGAAGCGCCGCTCGGTCAGCAGCAGGGTCAGCATCGGCTGGGCGCCAAGCACGGTGGCGAGCACGCCGGGTGTCATGCCGTGGTCGAGCGCAAGGAAGTAAAAGACGGAGTAGCCGCCGATCAGCAGCAGGCCGGTCACGGCGGTGTACAGCCGCTCGCCGCGCGGCGGCAGCTGGCGGTGCCTGGCCAGGCCGATCGCGCCCAGCACGGCGCAGACCAGCGCGAAACGCAGCGTCAGCAAGGCGAAGGGCGCGGCGTGGTCGAGGGCCAGCCGGGCGGCGATGGCGCCGCTGCTCCACAGCAGCACGAAGAGGGGCGTGGCCCAGGCGAAGGAGTTGGTGGTGCGTGTGCCGGTGGCGGCGTCGAATTGCGCCACGCAGTCTTTGTCGGTTGTCATGGATGTCACCTGTCGTCAGCTTGGCAGGCTCCGGCGACGCGCATCGGCATGCGGCCATGGGACGGCGGCAGACGCGTACAGGCGTGCGGCTGCCGTGCGCGCAGGCACACGGATACGGGACTACCGGAGACGAATGAGGCTGGGGGGCGTACCCGTCAGCCGCGCGGCGGCGGCGGCGGGTGCGCACCGCCGATGAACGGCGGCGGCGCGACAGATGTGAACGCAGGCTGGCGACGCACGCATGGCAACGCGCGGCCCGGGGGCGCGGCGTTGATGGGGCGTTGGCGGTCTGCGGTCATGGTGGGAATCGAAGACTTTGAAGAAGCAATCTGGCGATGCTATGCCTGTGCGGCCATCGCGTCAACGAGGTTTTGTCGTGCCCTGCTCCAGCCGGGACACCAGCGCCTGCAGTGTCGGCGCGCATCCGGCTTCCACCTTCAGCGCGAACATCGCGTCCGCGCGCGTGGTGCCCAGGTTGAGCGCGGCCACGGGCTTGCCCATCTGTCCGGCCCAGACGCAGAAGCGGTAGCCGGAATAGACCATCAGCGACGAACCGACCACCAGCATGGCATCCGCTGCTTCCAGTGCCGCACGCGCGGCATCGACCCGCGGACGCGGCACAGATTCACCGAAGAACACCACGTCCGGCTTGAGGATGCCGCCGCAGCGCCCGCACTCGGGCACGCGGAACTGCGCGAACAGCGGCGATTCGAAATGCACGTCGCCATCGGCGGCGGGCTCGGCGATCACGTCGCGCAGCGCGGCGTTCTGTGCCAGCAGCCAGTCCTGCAGGCCGGCGCGGTCATGGCGCGTGCCACAGTCCAGGCAGATGGCGCTGGCCAGGCTGCCATGCAGTTCGATCACACCCTCGCTGCCGGCGCGCTGGTGCAGGCCGTCGACATTCTGCGTGACCAGCGCCGTGAGCCGGCCGTGCGCGCCAAGGCGCGACAGCGCATGGTGCGCGGCATTGGGTCGCGCCTGCCACGCCACCGGCCAGCCAAGCATGCTGCGCGCCCAGTAGCGCTGGCGCCCCGCGTGCGAGCCCAGGAAGGCCTGCAGCGTGATGGGCTGCGAGCGCTGCCACTGGCCGCGCGCGTCACGGTAGCCGGGAATGCCGGAATCGGTACTGATGCCCGCGCCGGTCAGCACGAACAGGCGCGGGTGGCGCTGCACGAAATCGAACAGCGCGGACGTCGGGTGCGGGGGTTGCAGCGGCTCGCTCAACTTGCCGGATCCTCGGCATGGCGCGCCGCCTGGCGCGCCTCCCAGGCGCGCAGCTCCTCGCGGTAGCGGTCCATCTCCTGGTAGTAGTAGTCGAAGATGCAGGGATCGCAGCCGGAGCCGCAGCACTCGTCGTCGCCGGGCCGCTCTGGCGGCACCGGGCGGGGGTCGTCGGGGGGCATGGCGGGGGACGCTTGGGACACTGACAGTTCGCGAACAGGCGCAATGGCGGATCAACCGCCAGTATATTCCCGCCAGCCCCGGCCTGCCGCCGGACCCCTCAGTGGCTGAGCAGCCCCTCGCCGACCGGGATCACCAGCGCCGTGCCCGCCAGGCAGGCGATGTCGTCCTCGGCAAGCCGGCGCGACACCACGCTGGCCAGCCTGGCGCCGATGCGGGCAAGTTCGGCGGCGTCGGCCAGGTAGACGGCGTCGATCACGCTCTGGTCGAACTGCAGGGCCGCGCTCAGGCGACAGCGCCCGGGCGAGCCGGCCGGCTCGGCCTGCCAGCTGACCTGCACCTGGTTGCCGTCGCTGCGATGGTATTCGGCCGACATCGGAAACAGCCGGCAGGTATGCTCGCGGGTCCACTCGACCAGGGCAGTCATGGCGATTCCCCCTTTGGCGGGACAGCGCGTCCGCCGGTGCGCCGCGTCAGCGGCTCAGTACATGGTAGAGCCAGTCGTGCGCGCGTGCCGGCACGCCCAGCGCGCTGGCATCGATGCGCTGCCCCTGCACCCGCAGGGTGCCTTCGTGCAGGGCATCCACCGCTGCCTGGGCATCCGGGAACCTCCCCATCACGCCATTGCCCAGCATCAGCATCCAGTCCTTCTCGCGGGGAATGAGCGTGAGCTGTCCCGCGGCGGTCTGGCAAAAGAAATAACCGTACATGCAACCCCCAAGCACCTCGCCTGTATCCATCCTAGTGCAGGGCACCGCGGGGTCGCGTGCCGATCTGCACGCTTCCGAACGGCGTGATGAATTGTTTTTGCACGGCCGCGAGCGGGCGGCCTGCATGCGGCATTTTGCCCGAAGATAGCCGGATGTCCCGCCCGGCGGCCGCCGGGCGGGGCCACTGCCGCGCGCTGCGGCCGTCAGCGAACCGATTGCGAACCCCACGGTGCCATGAAGGCAGCCCCATTCCATTGCTTGCGCGAACTGCTCGTACCGGCGGCCCTGGCGCTGGCTGCGGGCGCGGTCCTGGCCGCTGAGCCGGCCTCCATGCCGGCGGCGCCGGCGATTGAGCCGCCCGCGAACCAGGCCGCGGCAGCCACGCCGCAGCGGGCCGCGGGCGCGCGCCCCCGCATCTGCCTGGTGCTCTCGGGCGGCGGCGCGCGCGGCGCGGCGCATATCGGCGTGCTCAAGGTGCTGGAGGCGATGCGCGTCCCGGTCGACTGCATCGCAGGCACCAGCATGGGTTCACTGGTGGGGGGTGCCTATGCCACCGGCATGGTGCCCGCCGAAATGGAGCGGCTGGTCGGCGGCCTGAGCACCGACAAGATCTTCAAGGAACGCCCGCCGCGCCAGGACCTGACCATCCGGCGCAAGCAGGACGATTTCACCAACCTGTTCACGCCGGAGATCGGGGTGCAGGCCAGCGGCCTCTTGCTGCCTAAGGGCGCGGTCTCGGGCGTGCAGCTGGAGACCGTGCTGCGCCAGCTGGCAAACGCGCCCGGCTACCGGGACTTCGACCATCTGCCGATTCCCTACCGCGCCGTGGCCACGGACCTGGTGGCGGGCACGCCAGTAGTGTTCAGCCAGGGCGAGCTGGCCAACGTGATGCGCGCCAGCATGTCGGTGCCGGGCGCGGTGGCGCCGGCCGAGTATGAGGGCCGGCTGCTGGTCGACGGCGGCCTGACCGACAACCTGCCGGTGGACGTGGCGCGCAAGATGGGCGCCGATGTCGTGATCGCGGTGAACCTAGGCACGCCGCTGATGAAGCGCGAGGAGCTGACCTCGATCATCGGCGTGACCGGCCAGATGCTCAATATCCTGACCGAGCAGAACGTGCGTGCGTCGCTGGCCTCGCTGCGGCCCACCGACGTGCTGATCGAGCCGGCGCTGGGCGATTTCTCCGCGACCGACTTCGACCACCTTCCGGCAACCATCCCCATCGGCGAGGCCGCCGCGCGCAAGGTCGCCGACCGCCTTGCGCCGCTGGCACTGCCGCCGGCGCAATATGCGCAACTGCGCGCCAGGCAACAGGCGGTACAGCCGCCCGACACCCGCCCGGTCGACGAGATCCGGCTGGCGCCGCTGCAGCGCGTCAACCCGGACTACGCCACCGCGGTGATGGAAACCAAGCCCGGGCAGCCGGTCGACCAGGCCACGCTGGACCAGGACATGCGCCGCCTGTTCGGCACCGGCGACTTCGAGCACGTCAACTACGGCATCCTGGAAGAGCCCGGCAAGCGCGTGCTGGCGGTCAATGCGGTGGAGAAATCCTACGGTCCCGACTACCTGCGCTTCGGGCTCGGGCTGAGCTCGGATTTCCGCGGCGATGCCTATTTCAACCTGGTGGGCAGCTACCGGCGCACCTGGCTCAATGCGCTTGGCGCCGAATGGCGCACCGATGCGCAGGTGGGCCAGACCTCGTCGCTGATCAGTGAGTTCTACCAACCGCTGGATACGCGCCAGTACTTCTTTATCGCGCCACGCATCGAGCTGGAGCGGCGCCCGGTCAATGTCTTCCAGGGCAGCACGCGCATCGCCACCTACGACCTGCGCCGCTTTGACATCGCGCTGGACGCGGGCAGCCAGTTCACCAAGTACGGCGAGCTGCGCGTGGGCGTGCAGACCGGCTCGGAACACGCCACCCTGAGCACCGGCCCCGAGTCGCTGTCGCCAGGCCCGGGCAATATCCGGCGCGGCGCCATCACCGGGCGGCTCTTGTTCGACCAGCTCGACAGCGTCGACTTCCCGCGCTTCGGCTATGCGGCCCGGCTGCACATCTACGCCTCGCAGCCGGGGCTGGGTGCCGACCAGGCTTATGTCAAAGCGCAGGCGGAGGGCATCTATGCCCACTCGTTCGGTGACAACACGGTCTCGCTGGCCTTCAAGGTCGGCAGCAATCTTGGCGGCAAGCCGCTGCCGCGCTATGACCTGTTCCAGTGGGGCGGCTTCCTGCAGCAATCCGGTTATGCCACGGGACAGCTGCTGGGCGGCAACCTGCAGTTTGCGCGGCTGGTGTACTACAACAAGCTTGCGCGCCAGACCCTGCTGCAAGGCGTGTACGCAGGCTTTTCGCTGGAGGCGGGCCGCATGGGCGACCCGCTGGTGCCGGGAAGCCCGACCGGGCTGCTCAAATCCGGCTCGGTCTTCCTGGCGCTGGATAGTCCGCTGGGCCCGCTTTACCTGGCCTATGGACGCGCCGCCGCAGGCACATACAGCTTTTACCTGTTCCTGGGCAAACCCTTCTGAGCCGGCCAGCATAAGCGCTCACCAAATGTGAACCCGCCGTACCCTACCAAAGTTGTATGTAATGTCTTAATTCAAATATCTATACTTTTTACGTCACCAAGACCCCCTCTTGAATGACGACCTTCCCCGGTCGCCGCTCCCCAGCGGCGACATTTTTTTTGGGCGCCCGCTTGGCATGCGGCGCCCATAATCCGGGCCTCGGTCTGCACTTGCGGCCGCTCCGCGCCCCTTCGCGCGCCTCCTCCCATGCAGATTGATTTCACCCATTTCACGCCGTGGCTGTCGCTGGCCGGCGGGCTGGTCATCGGCCTCGCGGCGGCGCTGATGATCCCGGGTCTCGGCCGATTGCCGGCATCAGCGGCATTGTCGGCGGCCTGCTGAAGCTGCCGCACGGCGACAGCGCCTGGCGCGCCGCCTTTGTGATCGGGCTGTTGCTGGCGCCGTGGCTGGCGGGCGCGTTCGATGCCATGCCCGCGGCGCAAATCGATGCCGGCTGGGCCGAGGTGCTGGCGGCCGGGCTGCTGGTAGGCATCGCTGGTGCTGGGCAGCGCGGCGTTCGCACTGGTAGCGCTCGGTGCCGGCTATGCCAAGGCCTGGGGCTTTGTCGGCGCCATGCTGGCAGGCATGGCGCTCTACGAGATCGCGGAGCGGCGCGGGCGCTGACGCAGCGCAGCATCCGGCCCTCGTGCCGTGCGGGCGATGCGCGAATGCAGCAAAGGCTGGCCCCTGGCGGCCAGCCGGTTTAAGATTGCGCGATTATCGGACAACAAGCCCAGACAACACACCTCCCAATGGATGTCCTCCGCCCCCTCGGTCTTGGCCATGCACAGGCCGACACCGTCCGCGTTGCCCGGCCCCAGGCCGACCTGCTCGCCAGTTTTGCCGGCGATCCCAACTTCATGCTGTCGCTGGCGCGCGGGCTGACCGTGCTGGAGGCCTTCTCGGAACGCAAGCGCCCGCTGACGATCTCGCAGGTGGCGCAGCGCACGCAGCTGTCGCGCGCCTCGGTGCGCCGCTGCCTCTATACGCTGGAACAGCTCGGCTACGTCAGCCAGCAGGATGGGCAGTTTGCGCTGCGGCCGCGCGTGCTGCACCTGGGCCACGCCTATTTCTCGTCGACCTCGCTGGTGTCCCTGGCGCAGCCGATCCTGGACAACCTGAGCGCACGCATCCACGAGACCTGCACGCTGGCGATCCTGGACGGCACCGACATCCTGTACCTGGTGCGCTCCGAAGTGCAGCGGGTGCTGAACTATTCGCTGGGCATGGGCAGCCGCCTGCCGGCCTACTGCACCTCCAACGGCCGGCTGCTGCTGGCGCACCAGCCCGCCACGGTGCTGGACGGCTTCTTCGAGCATGCCGAGCTGCGCCCGCGCACGCTGCAGACCAAGGTCTCGCGCCAGGAGCTGGAAGCATGCTTCGAGCGCGCCCGCGAAGTGGACTACGTGATCGTCGATGAAGAGCTGGAACCGGGCCTGCGCGCGATGGCCGTGCCGGTGCGCTCGGCCTCCGGCATCGTGCTGGCGGGGCTGAGCGTGAGCGTGCGCGCCGCGCGTGTCTCCGAAGCGGAGATGATCTCGCGGCTGCTGCCGCCGATACGCGAAGCCGCGGCGGCAATCGGCCGGCTGATCGGCTCCTGATTGCCGCTTACTAGTCCGCTAACTACCCGCGCAGCCGCGCGGGTCTGAGCATGGCCGCGGTCACGCCGTGGCCGGCAATATGCCGCGGCATCCGCTACGGTGCATCAGCCCCGGTGCGCCAGTTCCAGCGCAAATACCAGCCGCTGCAGGAAGTTCTCTATGCGCCCGTCCGGATGGATGAAGGCGCAGCCGAAATGGTGGATGGCGCTGTCGTCATGGCCCACCAGCCAGTGGCCAACCACCTGCAGGTCCAGCTCAAGCTTGCCCAGCTCGCGGAAGTCCAGCCGGCACTTGCCGACCGTGGTGCCGACCGGCAACTGCTCTGCCGAGACCGTCTTCGAGCGCAGCCCCACGCCCGACAGCGACAGGTCGGCGATATCGAGCCCCAGCACGGTCTTGTCTGACATGTGGATCTCGCAGCGGTAGCCCCTGGTCACCAGCGTGCGCGCGCGGAAATGACGGCGGCGCTGGAAGTGGTAGAGCTTCTCCGGGAATTCGACAACGAAGGCCGGGCCTTCCTCATAGCGCGTGGCGCCCGGCTGGCCCACCACGAAGTTGACCGGCACGCCGCGCAACAGCCCCGAGAAGGCGTTCTCCTCCGAGGTCAGCAGCGACATCCGTTCGGGCTCTGTATTGCACCAGTCAAACACGAAGGTGCGGTCGACCGGGTCGACGTGCAGGACCGACGTGACGAACTGGTGCCCGGTGCGGGTGCGCACGCTCAGCATGCACTTCTGCCAGGACAGGTCGCGCAGCACGGTGCCGATCTGCGAGTTGTGCGTCAGGCGATAACGCTCATCCGCCGGCTCAATGTCGGATTCGGCGCCGTTATCGGCTGGCCCGGAGGCATCGTGCTGATTCATGGATTCACGCAACGTCTGAAGTGGCTGGGATCGCCGGGTACGGGGGCTTGGGCCTGCCGGCCGCGCGCATGTTAAGCGCCTGCCCCATTGCCCGGCAAGACTCATGGTCTCACTTCGGCAGATCTGTGGCAGAACTTAAGCACAGACTTCCGGGGGGTAGCGCGCACGCCGCTTTCAGGCGTCCAACGGCGATGGCGGCGGCGCAGCAAGCGTTGCCTGCGCCTCTTCGCGCAACCAAGCCAGCAGCACCAGCCGGCGCGTGTCGTGTTCAAACGGTGCGGGCGACAGCAGATGATAGGCCGATCCGTCGGCCACAAAGTCGAATGGCGCGGCCAGCCGGCCATCGGCGATCTCGTCAGCGGCCATCAGCTGCGAGGCCATGGCCCAGCCCAGCCCCGCGGCGGCGGCCTGCAGGCTGAGGTAGAAATGCTCGTACCAGGCGTCGCCTTCGCACTGCACGACGGCGGCGGCATCGCCGCGCACCGCCTGCCAGCGCTGCCATGCCTCGGGCCGCGTGCGCGTATGCAGGCGCGCCGGGACCGTGGCCGCCCCCTGCGCAAGCTGCGGCCGACACACCGGCCCTACCCGTTCCTGCGCCACCTCGCGCGCGTGCCAGCGCGCATCGAAGGCAAAGTCATTGCGCCGCAGTGCCAGGTCGGCGCCGCTGCGGGTGAAGTCGATCGGCCCGCCCGCGGCCATCAGGTGCAGCGGGATATCGGGATGGCGCGCGGCAAAGCGCGGCAGCCGCGGGATCAGCCAGCGCATGGCGATGGTCGGCTCGCATGACAGCACCAGCGCCCGCCCCGGCGGCTGTGTGCGGATGCGCGCGGCGGCGCCGGCCAGCACCTCCATCGATTGCGTGGACGCCGCAAACAGCGTGCGCCCCGCCTCGGTCAGGAAAACCCCGCGGTTGCGCCGCTCGAACAGCGCCACGCCCAGCGTGTCCTCGAGCTGGCGGATCTGCCGGCTGACCGCGCCATGGGTCAGGTGCAGTTCCTCCGCCGCCCGGACAAAGCTTTCGTGGCGCGCCGCGGCCTCGAAGAATCGGATCCAGCCCAGCCAGTGCATCAGTCAGTTTTTCTCACGTAATTGCGCGAGTATATATCGGTTGTGGCGGTCCTTTCCGGCCCGCAGAATTGGGTACGCCCGGATCTCCCGATGTGGCGATCTCCGGATAACTGCAACGTAATCTGACAGAAAATGCCCCCAATCGCCGAATCCCTGGCGGTCGCCGCCGTGACCGTGCTGGCCGTTGTCAGTCCGGGCCCGGACTTCGCCATGGTGACCCGCAACAGCTACCTGTACGGTCGCCGCGCCGGCCTGCTCAGCGCGTTCGGGATCGCGCTGGGGGTACAGGTGCATGTGCTCTATACGATGTTCGGGGTGGCGCTGCTGATGACCCATGCGCACAGCGTGCTGACGGTGGTGAAGATGCTGGGCACGGCCTACCTGGTGTGGATCGGTATCCAGACGCTGCGCAACCGCGAGGCGCTGGCAGTAGACCTGCAAGGTGCGCGCACGCTGCGGCCGTGGGCGGCGCTGCGCATGGGCTTCCTGACCAATGCGCTGAACCCGAAGACCACGCTGTTCGTGGTCAGCACTTACACCCAGGTGGTCGATGCGCGCACGCCGGTGCCGGTGCAATGGGCTTATGGCGGGTTCATGTCGATGGCGCACCTGGCGTGGTTCAGCCTGGTGGCGTGCGTGTTCACCGCGCCCGCGCTGCGCGCGGCGATGCTGCGGCGCCAGCGCCTGCTGGACCGCGCCATCGGCTCGGCCTTGTGCGGGCTGGGCGTGGCGCTGGGGCTCAGCAACCTGGCGTAGGGCCAGCCTGCGTCAGTGGCCAGGCCTGGCGCACGAGATGCTGGGGGCCTTGCGGGCCGAGCCGGCTTTCGAACAGCACCAGCCGCCGCACGTGCCAGGACTCGCTTGCCAGCGTGCGGTGCGTATCGAGCCAGGCGCGCAGCACGCTTTCCGGCACGGACGGCTTGCAGCGCGCCAGCGTCAGGTGCGGATGGAAGCGCCGCCGCTCCGGGGTAATGCCCGCGGCCTCGGCCAGCGCCTGCCCGACATCCGCGTGCAGGGCGCGCAGCGCGTCCAGGCCGGGACCTGGCGCCAGGCCTGCCCACAGCACCGAACCCTGGCCGCTGCGAAAGCGCCCGGTGCCGGCCACCTGAAGCAGGAAGGCGGGCGCGCGGATGCTGTCGAGCGCGGCCTCCAGCGCTGCGCCAGGCACGTTGCACTCACCCAGGAAGTGCAGGGTCAGGTGGACCTGCTCTGGCGCTGCCGGCCGCACGCCGTGCGCGGGCGGCAGGGTCGACAACAGCCATGCCGCCTGCGCGGGCGGGACTTCCACGGCAATGAACAGGCGCGGCATGGCAGCGCAGCCAGCGCGATCAGCCTGGCGTGGTGCCGATGCCTTCGCGTTGCAGCAAGGCGCGCTTGCGCTCGATGCCGCCGGCGTAGCCGGTCAGTGCGCCGGCACTGCCCAGCACGCGATGGCAGGGCACGATCACCGACAGCGGGTTGCGTCCCACCGCGCCGCCGACTGCGCGCGCATGCGTGGGCGGCAGCCCCAGGGCGCGGGCCAGTTCGCCGTACGACGCGGTCTCGCCGCAGGGGATGGCCAGCAGCGCCTCCCACACGCGCTGCTGGAACGGGCTGCCGGCAAAGCGCACCGGCACGGTGAAAGTATCGCGGCGGCCGGCGAAATAATCGGCCAGTTCCGACGCGGCGCGGTCGAGCACGGCGGCATCGGCCGGCCGCACGTCGCGGCTGTCGGCAATGCCCGTGGGGTGGTATTTCTGCCCGGCGAAGAAGAGGCCGGTCAGGTGTGCGCCTTGCACGCGCAGCAGGATGGTCCCGAGCGGGCTGTCAATATGGCGATAGCTGGTCATGTGATCGTCTCCGGTTCGGCCGCGGCGCTGGCCGCGTCCTTCATCGCTTCATAGCGATGCCACAGGTGGATGGCGGCGTAGGCACGCCACGGCGCCCATTGCGCGGTGCGCTCGTGCATCGCACGCACGGTACTGACGCCCAGCACCTTGCGCAGCGCATAGTCAGTGCCCGGGAAGGCATCGGGCCAGCCCAGCGCGCGCATGGCGACATACTGCGCGGTCCAGTCGCCGATGCCGCCGACCTCGCGCAGCGCCGCCACGGTCTGCTCAGGCGGCGCGTGCGCATCGAGCGCCAGCGTGCCGTCGGCCACGCGCTGCGCCAGCGCCAGCAGCGTGCGCGCCTTGCCAGCTGAGACCCCGGCATCGCGCAAGGCTTGCCCTGGCAGGGTGGCAATGGCGGCGGCAGTCGGGAACGTGTAGTGCAGGCCGTCGGGGGGCGTGCCGTCCAGCGCCTGCCCCGCATGCTGCGCCAGCGCGCCCAGGATGCGCCGCGCCTGCACCACCGAGATCACCTGCCCCACCACCGCGCGCACGGCGATCTCAAAACCATCGACGCTGCCCGGCAGGCGCACGCCCGGCATTGCCTCGGCAAGCTCGCCCAGGTGCCGGTCCACCACGTCCGGGCGGCAGCCCAGGTCGCACAGGCGGCGCACCTTGCCCAGCGCCTGCGGAATCACGCGCGCCAGCGAGGCCGACAACGTGACGCGCAGCACCAGCCGGCGCGGCACGTGTTCGATGCGTACCCAGCCGGTGTGCGTGCTGCCGCCGGCATCCACCAGCAGCGTGCGCATATAGGTGCCGTCCCCGATGGCCTCGATGCCGTCCACCGCGCGCGTAGCCAGGAAGCGCAGCCATGCGTCCCAGGCAAACGGCGGACGGTAGCCCAGGTCGAACACCAGCCGGTCGGCCACGCCGTCGGCGGCGCGGCGCCGCAGCGCCAGCGGCGTCAGGCCGTAGCGGGTCTTCAGCACATCGTTGAAGCGGCGCACGCTGCCGAAACCCGCCGCCAGCGCCACTTCGGTCACCGGCAGCGCGGTGTCGGCCAGCAAGCGCTTGGCCAGCAGCAGCCGCTGCGTCTGCGCGTACTCCAGCACCGACACGCCGAACTGTGCATCGAACAGGCGCCGCAGGTGGCGCTCGGTCACGCCGATGCGCGCTGCCAGTGCGGCCACGCTGCCTTCCGCCATGAAGCCCTCGTCGATCAGCGTGGCCGCGGCCTGCGCCAGCCGGCCTGAAATATCGGCCAGCCCATGCCCGGGCGCCAGCTCCGGACGGCAGCGCAAGCAGGGGCGGAAGCCATGCTTCTCCGCCGCCGCGGCGCTCTCATAGAACGTGCAGTTTTCGCGCTTGGGCGTGCGTACTGCGCACACCGGCCGGCAGTACACGCCCGTCGACGACACGCCCACGAAGAAGCGTCCGTCGAAGCGGCGGTCGTGCGAGGCCACGGCCTTGTAGCAGGTATCGGGATCGAGGTGCATGACGGCATGCTACCGCTACCTGCAACGACTTACCCGCTGGATTCGGACATTTCCCTCTGGCGCGGAGGCGTGGGCTGCGGCACAGTTCCTGGCAGGGGCGGCGGCTAGAATGCGCTTCGTGCCTCACCCACCAACTCACTGCCACCGCCCGCCCGGAGACGCCATGCGCCGCACTGCCCTGCACCTGTCCTTGCTTGCTTCGCTTGCCTGCGCGCCGGCGTTGGCGCAGCCAGTGCAGACCGCCCCCGCGGCGACGCCTGCCAGGGCCACGCAGGTGGCGTCGGTCGAAGGCATCACCGAATACCGCCTGCCCAACGGCTTGCGCATCGTACTGGCACCGGACGCGGCCAAGGCCACCACCACCGTCAACATCACCTACCTGGTCGGCAGCCGCCATGAGAACTATGGTGAGACCGGCATGGCCCACCTGCTCGAGCACCTGCTGTTCAAGGGCACGCCAGCGCTGCCGGACAAGACCATCCCGACCGAGTTCGCGCGGCGCGGCATGAGCGTGAACGGCACCACCGCGCAGGACCGTACCAACTTCTTCGGCACCTTCAGCGCCAACGACGACAACCTCGACTGGGCGCTGCGCATGGAAGCCGACCGCATGGTCAACAGCGTGATCTCGCGCGCCGACCTGGACAGCGAGATGACGGTGGTGCGCAACGAGATGGAAATGGGCGAAAACAGCCCCGGGCGCATGCTGATGCAGCAGACCATGGCCGCCGCCTACCGCTGGCACAACTACGGCAAGGCCCCGATCGGCGCGCGCAGCGACGTGGAGCAGGTCAGCATCGACAACCTGCGTGCCTTCTATCGCCGCTACTACCAGCCCGACAACGCGGTGCTGGTGGTGGCCGGCAAGTTCGATCCCGCCGCCACGCTGGCACGCATCGAGCGCTACTTCGGGCCGATCCCGCGCCCGACGCGCGTGCTGCCGCCCGAGCATACCGTCGAGCCCGCACAGGAAGGCGCGCGCGAGCTGGTAGTGATGCGCCCCGGCGACAACAGCCTGGTCGCCGCGCAGTACCACGTCAGCCCGGGCGCGCATCCGGACAGCACGGCACTCTCGCTGCTGACCATCATCCTCGGCGACACGCCGGGCGGGCGGCTGTACAAGGCGCTGGTCGAGCGTGGCCAGGCCGTGTCGGTCGGCACCGCGCTCTATGCGATGAAAGACCCGGGCGCGCTGCTGCTCATGGTCGAGACGTCCAAAGACCAGCCGCTCGCGGCCGCGCGCGCCGGGCTGATCACGCAGGTCGAGGGCTTTGCCGAGGCGCCCGTGACCGAGGCCGAGTTGGAACGTGCGCGCGTGCGCATGCGCAACGCGTACGAACACTACATGAACGATCCCGGCGCGCTCGGCATTGCGCTGTCCGAGGCCATCGCCAAGGGCGACTGGCGCCTGTTCTTCCTGGCGCGCGATCGCATCGAGACCACCACGCTTGCCGACGTGCAGCGCGTGGCGCTGAACTACCTGCAGGCATCGAACCGCACCGTGGGCGTGTTCCTTCCCGTCGAGCAGCCGTCGCGCACGCAGGTGCCGCCGGCGCCCGATGTCACCGCCATGGTCAGCGGCTACCAGGGCAGGCAGGCAATGGCCGCGGTGGCGGCGTTCGATCCCAGCCCCGCCAATATCGAGGACCACACCACGCGCCAGACGCTGGCCAACGGCATGCAGCTGGCGCTGCTGCCCAAGCCCGCGCGCGGTGAAGTGGTGCACGGCACGCTGGTGCTGCGCATGGGCGACGTGCAGAGCCTGCAGGGGCTGACCACGGTGGGCGCGCTAACCGCCTCCATGCTCCGGCGCGGCGCGGCTGGCATGGACCGCCAGCAGATCGCCGACCGCATCGAGGCGCTGCGCGCGCGCGTCGGCATCTCTGGCGGCTCTGAGCGCGTGACCGTCAGCTTCGATACGCGCCGCGCGCACCTGCCGGAACTGCTGGCCTTGCTGCGCGACCTGCTGCGCGCACCGACCTTCCCCGAGGCGGAGTTAGAAACGCTGCGCAAGACCAGCATCGCGGAAATCGAAAGCATCCAGCGCGAGCCCGGCGTGATGGCGTCCAATGCGCTGGGCCGCCATGGCGACCCCTACCCCGCGGGCGACCCGCGCCATGCGCGCACCTTTGCCGAGAACATCGACGACCTGCAGGCCGTCACGCTGGCGCAGGTGCGTGATTTCCACGCGCGCTTCTACGGCGCGGGCCACGCGCAGCTGAGCCTGGTGGGCGACTTCGATGCCCCGGCCGCGGCCGCGCAGGCAGCGCAGTTGTTCGGCGACTGGAGCGCGCCACAGCCCTACGCGCGCGTCGAGCGCCCCTATGTGCCGATCCCGCCGGCGGAGTTCACGCTGCCCGCTCCGGGCAAGGCCAATGCCATCTACCTGGCCGCCGCGCCGATCGACCTGACCAACGACGCGCCGGACTATGCGCTGATGATGATTGCCAACCGCGTGCTCGGCGGCGCCAGCCTGCGCGGCCGCCTGGCTGACCGGCTGCGCCAGCGGGAAGGCCTGAGCTATGGCGCGAGCAGCTGGGTGCAGGTGGGCGCGCTCGACCGCGCGGGACGCTTCGGCCTGCAGGCGCAATACGCACCGCAGAACCTGGCGCGCCTGCAACGCGCCATGGCCGAGGAGCTGGAGCGCTTCGTGCGCGACGGCATCACCGCGCAGGAACTGGCCGAGGCCGTCAGCGGCCTGCTGCAGCAGGGCATGGTCAGCCGCAGCAACGATGCCGCGCTGGCCGGCGCGCTGGCCAACCAGCTCTACCTGGGCCGCACCATGGCCTTCACCGCCGAACTCGAAGAGCGCCTGCGCAACGCCACGCCGGAAGCCGTCAACGCGGCCATTCGGCGCTACATGCAGCCAGGCACGCTGTCGCGCGTCTATGCCGGCGACTTCAGCGGCGCACCGGCGCAGGCGGGCACGACCGGCAGCGGAAGTGGCGCCGGCGCGCCCGGGAGCACAGGCAACGAAGCGGCCGGCGCGGCACCGCAGGTGCAGCCCTGACATACGCGGGAAACAATATTCGGCTGCACTGGCGAAAGGCCGCAGGCGCGGCCTGCGCAACATCGCGGCGGCAAGGCAGGGAGCGGTCGGCAGGCGTCCGGTGCAAGCCCCTTGCCGCGACCCCGGGTTGACTGTATATTCGTACAGTATAAGTCGATATAAGAGGTGTGGATGTCAATCGTGCGAGCTGGCAGCAAGGCAGAAGCGCTCAGGCTTCTGGCCTCGGAAGGCGTGCTGGCGCTTGAGCTGGACTACGAGACAGGATGGCAGGATGCCGTCGAACTCGGCAGGCTCGGAGAAAAGCGCGGTATCAAGGTGCAGTATCGCGGACAAGAAAGCATCGCCGTCCGTTCCCGCGAAGCCCTGATCGAAGGGCTGGCCAAACCCAAGGCCACGTTCCGTCAACGCAATCTCTATTGCCAGTTCGATCTGGGCACGCTGGCGGACCATGAACTGCTCGACCTCGAGGCCAAGGCCACGCGGCTCGGGGACTATATCCTCGCCGGCCACCTGCTGCGCGATGTCGATGGCGTGTGGCCGCAATAAGCGGCTTGCGCGCACGTCAGACCATTAGAAGAGAAAAAAGCCGCCATGCAGGCGGCTTCCGTCACATTGCGCTGAGCCCGTTCTTCGTGCCCGGTGCCCCGGTCAATGCCACACCCGCGTGGCGTTGGCCCAGCGCGCCGCGCACGACGACTGCGCCAAGGCTGCGTCGATCACTTCGTTGGCGGCCTCCGCCGCTGGCACCGCCGCGGCAGTATCCAGCGCCGCGCGCCACAGCACCGCCGACACCAGCGTCTTGCATTGCCGCCGTTCGCCATGCGCAAGCGCCAGCAGCCGCTCATAGCCGTCCAGCACGATCAGCCGGTCACCACGGCGCGGATGCAGCGACAGCGTGTAGAGGTGGTCAAACTCGCATTGCAGGCTGCCGCCGTTGACCGCGACCACGATGGCACCCGGCAACGCAATGCCGCTGGCCTGGACCTCGCCACGCAGGCGCGCCAGGTGCGCGTGCGCGCGTGGATCGCAGGTGCCGCCCACGCCGCCCGCCATCTCTGCCGGCAGCGCGCTGAGTGCCATCAACTCGGCCGGCGACACCGCCAGCGTATAGGCCTGCAGCGTGGGACGATAAGTTGCCACCACGGCGCGCAGCCGGTGCGGCGCGTCGCCATCATGCCCTGCCTGCAGCGGGCTGTCCGGCCCGCGTAACTGCATCGTGTTCACGTCGACTCCTGCCGCGCGGGGCGTTTACTGGGTCAGTCGCGCAGCAGTTGCTTGGCGATGATCAACTGCTGGATCTGCGTGGTGCCTTCATACAGGCGCAGCAGGCGCACGTCGCGGTAGAAGCGCTCGGCCTTGTACTCGGCGATATAACCGGCGCCGCCATGGATCTGCACCGCGCGGTCGGCTACGCGGCCCACCATCTCGGTACAGAACATCTTGGTGCACGAGGCCAGCATGCTGACTTCTGGATCGCTCTTGCCGGCGGGCTTGGCATCGTAGCGCTGGGCGCAGTCGCGCACCATCGACAGGCCGGCGTACAGCTCGGCCTGGCTGTCAGCCAGCATGCCCTGGATCAGCTGGAAGTCGCCGATGGGCTTGCCGAACTGCTTGCGTTCCTTGGCATACGCCACCGCGTCGGTGATCAGGCGATGCGCCATGCCGCAGGCCAGCGCCGAGAGATGCAGGCGGCCGCGGTCGAGCACCTTCATCGCGGTCTTGAAGCCGACGCCCGGCACGCCGCCGATGATGTTGGCGGCCGGCACGCGCGCGTTCTCAAGCACCACGTCGCAGGTCTTGGTGCCGCGCTGGCCCATCTTCTTGTCCGGCTTGCCCAGCGAGATGCCCGGGGTGTCGGCCGGCACGATGAAGGACGAGATGCCCGAAGCGCCCGCACCGCCGGTGCGCGCCATCAGCGTGAAGGCGCCGGCGCGCGGCGCGTTGGTGATGAAGCGCTTGGTGCCGTTGATGACGTAGTGGTCGCCGTCGAGCTCGGCCTTGGTCTGCAGCGAAGCCGCATCGGAGCCGGCGTTCGGCTCGGTCAGCGCGAACGAGATGATCAGCTCGCCGCTGGCGATGCGCGGCAGGTACTGCTGCTTCTGTTCCTCGGTGCCATCCATCAGGATGCCCTGCGAGCCGATGCCGACGTTGGTGCCGAACACCGAGCGGAAGGCAAAGGCGGTATGGCCCAGGTCATAGACCACATCGCATTCCTGCGACATCGACAGGCCGATGCCGCCGTAGTTCTCGGGGATGGAGATGCCGAACAGGCCCATCTCCTTCATGTCCGCGACGATCTCGGCGGGCACGTCGTCGGTTTCCTCCAGCGTGTCTTCGGCGGGCTTCAGGCGTTCGTCGATGAAGCGCTGCACCGAGGCGCGCAGCAGGGCAAAGGATTCTTGGTCAAGGGCCATGGTGATTCTCCGGGTCAAGCCAGTGCGTCAGTCTGGCCGCCTATGGTACGCCGGTCGCGAGATTTGACAATCCACTGAAACTTGGACAGAAGCGTCAATAAAATTTGACAATCGCAGCGGGCCTCAACCCCATGTGGCGGATAACAGGCCCGCCACACCGATGGCCAGCGCCGCCAGCGCATCGCCCGCGATCAGGCCGCCACCGACCAGCGATGCGGTGCTCATGTCCTGCGGCAAACCCTGGGCCGGCCTTGCGGGTCTGGCCACGGCAGCGGCCAGGCTCGCCATCACTCCGCCGGCCGCCATCCACCCGGCCGCCGCCAGGTTGACGAAGCCACCGAATGACGACGCATAGGGCGAGGGCAGGATCACCGCATCGAGCAGGAAATCGGCCACCCGCCCGCGCCGGCTGGCTTGCGCAAAGCGCTGCCATGCCGGCCGGCCGAGGATGGCCTTGCGCAATACCGCGGTGGCCAGGCCGAGCCCCAGGCCCGTTGCCACCGCCACATGCTGGCCGGCACGGCTTTGCGCCAGCCCGTGCAGCACGCCCACGATCTTGTATGTCATGGCCGAGGTCCAGCGCGCCGGCTGCTGGTCGGCCGGCAGGCTGGTCTGGTCCAGCGCCAGCACCGGGTAGGCATGCATGAACAGCCGTGCCATCGCCACCGCAACCAGCGCACCCACAACGATGCCCGCCACCTGGTAGCCGAACTGCACTATGCGGTCGCTGCCCAGGCGCCAGCCGGTGGAGCGGTCCTGCTGCATGTCGCTCGCCTCGGCCGTGGCCACCAGCAAGACCGTGGCGGCGATCAGCCCGACATGGGGCGCGCGCAGCCCGGCGGCGGCCATCAGGATCACGGACAGCACGAAGGCGGATGAGATCGGGTTCTGGTCGACCATGCCGACCGAGATACCGTTGACCAGCGCAAACACCAGCACCAGCAGCACCGCCATCAGCTGGAAGCCCAACGGCTGGCCGAACCAGGCAACGCCCGCCGCCACCGTGGCCGCGCCCCATAGCAGCGCCCAGGCCGCCACCCAGCCCATGCCCGGCCCGCGCCGCGGCGCAGAGTGCCGCGGCGCGGGCCCCGCACGCCACTGGCGGCACGCCTGCGCCAGCAGCAAGGCCACATCGACGGCTGCCGCCCCCATGATCATGCCCAGGGCTACCAGGAAGGTTGCCTTGCGATAGGGCTCGCCAGTCGCCATCCAGCCCGCGGCGACAAACCACGGGGTCATGGCCCAGCCGGCCAGCCCGCCCACCAGCGCGGCAATGCCCACGCGCGCGCCGACAATCATCCCCGCGCCGAAGGTCGCAGCCGACAGGTCCAGCGCCGCCAGCCACGGCATGCGCGCCGCGCCCAGGCCGCAGCCCAGGCCCAGCGCCATGCCGCCCCCAAGCCGGGCCACCGAACGCCGCAGCAGCGCCGGATCGGTCAGCGCGCGCAGGATATTGGCCACGGCCAGCCCCGACGGAAAGGTCAGCTGCATCCGGTCCACCAGCAATGGCGTGTACAGCATGCCCACGCCCACCCCGAACATGCCGATGCACAACATGTACAGCACCAGCTGCCACAGCGGCGGCTGCGCCATGCCCAGCCACGCCATCGCCTGCAGCACCACGGCCATGCCGCCCATGCCCGCCACCGACGCCGCGGCGGTCTGGATGTAGTTGGCGCCGTGGCGCCCGGGCGCGCCATAGCCCGCCGTCACCACCGAGCCGAGGATGCCCGCCAGCACCTGCCCGCCGACAAAGAAGCCCAGCGAGAAATTCATATACGCGGCAGCGATGCCGCCCAGCGGCCCCAGCACAAGCATGCCTGCCGCGCCCAGCAGCACGTGATACTGCCAGCTGCCCGGCGAGGGCAGCCAGGTGGCACGGGGTGCGGCATCGGTCGGGAGCGTTGGCATGGCGCGGCGCGCGGGCTGAGGCAGTGTGCCTCTTGCGAAGCATAGGCCAAGGCCGCCCTGCGGCGATGTGCGACTTGTCTCCGACTTTCGCCGGACGGTCGATGCCCGGCCGGGTTAACACTAGTTTCGCGCGCAACCATCCGGCCGATATAGTTGCGTACACAACTACATCGCAGAGACACCACAGCCCCGCCATGCCAGACTCCACTGCACCCCACGCGGCCGTGCCGCCGGCACCGCCGCCCTCGTCATCGCGCCCATGGCCGCAGCGCGTGCCGGTACTGATTGCCGGCGGCGGCCCGGTCGGCCTGACGCTGGCCGCGTTGCTGGCGCGACAGGGCATAGCCGCGCTGGTGGTGGAAGCCGACGACGGCTACTGCGCCGGCAGCCGGGCCATCTGCATGGCGCGGCGTTCACTGGAGATCCTCGGCTGGGTGGGCGCGGACCGCACCACCATCGAAACCGGCCTGCCGTGGGTAGGCGGGCGCAGCTACTACCGCGATGCCGAGGTGCTGCATTTCCGCATGCCCAGCGAGCCCGGCGAGCGCTTCGCGCCGATGGTCAATATCCAGCAGTACTACCTGGAGGCCTTCGCCCATGACGCCGCGCTGCACGGCGCCGCGCCGGCGGATGTGCGCTTCGGCGCGCGCGTGCAGGCAGTGCGCCAGCACGGCAGCGGCGTCGTGGCCGAGATCCAGACAGGCGCAGGCGTGGTGCAGGTCGACGCGCAATGGCTGGTGGCGTGCGACGGCGGGCGCAGCACCGTGCGCGAGCAACTGGGCCTGCGCATGGAAGGCACCCAGTACGAAGGCCGCTACGTGATCGTCGATATCGTGCAGAAGACGCGGCGCGAGGTGGAGCGGCTGGCCTGGTTCGACTCGCCCTCCAACCCCGGATCGACCATCCTGATGCACCGCCAGCCTGACGACGTCTGGCGCATCGACTACCAGATCCGCGACGACGAAGACCCCGACGAAGCCGTCAAGCCGGAGAACGTGCTGCCACGCGTGCAGAGCCACCTCGACATGATCGGCGAGACCGAGCCGTGGCGCCCGCTGTGGATCTCGATCTACAACGCCAAGTGCCTGACGCTGCAGGACTACCGCCACGGCCGCGTGCTGTTCGCCGGCGACGCCGCGCACCTGGTGCCGATCTTTGGCGTGCGCGGGCTCAACTCCGGGCTGGACGATGCCGGCAACCTGGCCTGGAAGCTGGCGTGGGTGCTGCGCGGCCAGGCGCCCGACAGCCTGCTCGATTCCTATTCGACCGAACGCGTGCATGCCACGCGGCAGAACATCGCCTACGGCGCCAAGAGCACCGAGTTCATGGCGCCGCCCGACTTCGCCTTCCGGCTGATGCGCGAGGCCACGCTGCGTCTGGCGCAGCATGAGCCCGCGGTGCGGTCGCTGATCAATCCGCGGCAGTCCGCACCGATTGCCTATACGGATTCCGCGCTGAACGGTCCCAGCGACTTTGGCGACGACTGCCCTGGCACCGCGCCCGGCCTGCCCGCGCCGGAAATGCGCGTGGCAGGCCCCGACGAGGTCGTGCACCTTACCCAATGCTTCGGTCAACGGTTCACGTTGCTGTACTTCAGCGATGCGCCCACGTTGCCCGAGCCGCTGGCCGCGTTCGCGCACGCGCATCCGGACGCCGTGCAGGCACGCGTGGTGGTCACCGGCGGCAACGTCGCCGGCGCCACGGCGCTGGCCGACGTCGCCGGCCAGGCCCACGCCCGCTACGGCGCACGACCCGGCACGCTCTACCTCATCCGCCCCGATGGCTATGTCCTGGCACGCTGGCGCGAACCGTCATGGGACGCCGTGCGCGCCAGCCTCGACCCCCTGTTGCAAACCGGAGCCCGACATGCAAGCTGAAGACCTCGACCTCGCCTACACCCGCCTTTGCGAGGCCATGGGCCGTGCCGGCGAAGCGCACACCCCGCTGCTATTGGCAATGGTGTGCCTGGGCCTGATGAGCCGGCAGGAGGCGCTGGCGCCGGTGCTGGCGCTGATCGACGAAGCCGAGGCGCACAGCCGGCAATAGGGAACATAGGACACTAGAATGCCGACGCCTGACAAGGACACGCCATGAAGCCACTGCCACGCCTCGAACAGTTCCTGACCTACCGCCTGCACCAGGTCAACAAGCTCAGCGACAAGGACAGCGCCGCCGCCTACCTGGAGCAATGCGGCCTGCCGCTCAGCGAGGGCCGCTGCCTGGCCGCGATCGGCGCCTTTGCGCCGCTGTCGGTCAACGAGCTGGCGCAGGGCGCCAACCTGACCAAGGGCCAGGCCAGCCGCTCGGCGCAGGCGCTGGTGGCGCGCGGGCTGGTCAGCAAGGAGGCCAGCGAGGCCGACGGGCGCGGCGTGGTGCTGTCACTGACTGCACAGGGCAAGCCGCTCTACCGGCAGGCGATCGCGATGATCGCCAGGCGCAATGCGGAGATCTTCGGCTGCCTGAGCGACGCCGAACAGGCGCTGCTGGGCAGCCTGCTCGACCGGCTGGTCGCGCACGCCGGCCAGCAGCACGAAGACGGCGCCGAAGACGCCGGCGCCTGAGCCTTCAGCGGCGCAGGTTGTCCACCTGCACGCGTGCGCCATCGCGGCGCGCGGCGTCGGCCACCTCATTGGTGACCACGGTCTGGCCGATCGGCGCCAGCGCAATGCCGGCCAGCTTCAGGTGCTGGATCGCAAACGGAATGCCGATGATGGTCACGAAGTTGGCGACCGCCGCCATCACGTGGCCGATGGCCAGCCACACGCCGGCAACGACAAACCACAGCACATTGCCGACCAGCCCCAGCGCACCGGTGCCGACATCGTCGCGCCCGGTCAGCTCGCGCCGGCTGATGGCCTGCTTGCCGAACGGGAAGAACGTGAACGTGCCGATCACGAAGCAGGCCTTGCCCCAGGGGATCCCGATGATCGAGATAAAGGCCAGCAGCCCGGCCAGCCACCATGCCAGGCCCATGACCACGCCGCCAAGGATGAACCAGAGGAAGTTGCCGATTGCGCGCATGCCGTTCGTTCACGAGTGAGGAAGAGAACACGCATGATACGCAATGGTGTTGTGCCGGCATGGCGGCGAGGGGGTCGTGGCCGCAAAGCGTACCTGTTTCTGCGTGCCTTGCCGGGACCGGCTGAACGGCGTCGCCGGTCCTTCGGGAAACGCGTTCGAGCCTTGTTTATAGGCATATTGCACTCTGCAAGGCCGGTCGCAAACCCCGCTTCCGCAGGCAAAGCGTACCCGTTTCTGCGTGCCTCCGCGCGTGCTGGCGCCTTCGGCAAGCACGACGCCGCAGCGCTAGAATGTGACGCTGGCCCGCTATCCGCGCGCCAGCCCCCTGGGCAGCCAACACGCTGTCACCCTTCTCCGACTCCACCGTCTACTCCGCTGTCCCCGCCATGAAGCCCACGCTGCTGATCCTGACCCAGATCGCTACCCACCACCGCGACGCCATTGCCGAACGATTCGAGATCCTCTATGCGCCGGACGCGGAAGGCCGCGCCGCGCAGATCGCCACGCAGGGCGAACGCATCCGCGCGGTACTGACCATCGGCTCCACCGGCCTGACCGCGGCGGAGATCGACGCGATGCCGGCACTGGAACTGGTGTGTGCGCTGGGCGCGGGCTTCGAGAATATCGCCGTGGCCCACGCCCGCGCACGCGGCATCGCCGTGGCCAATGGTGCCGGCACCAACGACAGCTGCGTGGCCGACCACGCCTTCGCGCTGCTGCTGGCGACCGTGCGCGCCGTGCCGCAACTGGACGCGGCCACGCGCGCCGGCACCTGGCGCACCGCGCTGCCGCTGCGGCCCAATGTCTCGGGCAAGCGGCTGGGGATCGTTGGGCTAGGCACCATCGGCAGGCGTATTGCCCGGCGCGGCGAAGGCTTCGACCTCGAGATCGGCTATCACAACCGCAAGCCGCGCGAAGACGCGGGGTACCGGTACTTCGACAGCATCGGCGCGCTGGCCGCGTGGGCGGACTACCTGGTGATCGCCACGCCGGGCGGGGCGGGTACGCGGCACCTGGTCGATGCAAGCGTGCTGGCGGCGCTGGGGCCGGCCGGGTTCCTCGTCAATATCGCGCGCGGCAGCGTGGTGGATACCGAGGCGCTGGCTTCAGCGCTGCGCGCCGGCAAGCTTGGCGGGGCTGGGCTGGATGTCTATGAGAGCGAGCCGGCGCCGCCGGTGGTGTTGTTCGACTGTCCTAACGTCGTGCTGACACCGCATGTGGCAGGCTGGTCGCCGGAGGCCATCACGGCGTCCGTGATGCAGTTCCTGGAGAATGCGCGGCGGCATTTTGCGGGGGAGGGGGTGTTGACGCCGGTGGGGTGAGGGGCAAGCTTTTGCATTGGCCAACGGTACGCCGTCGCTCTTGGCTGCGTGGGCTGTTTCGCTGGCGTAGCCGGCGACCTACTTTCTGTCCGAGCGACAGCAGCCCAACCAGCAGCTCAAGACCTACCCGGCCCCAAACACCACCCTCACCCGCAACCCTGGCCCCGCATCCTCCAGCACCACCCGCGCCCCATGCGACTGCGCAATCTCCGCCACGATGGCCAGCCCGAGCCCGCTCCCGCCGGTGGGTGCATCGGCCACCCGATAGAAGCGATCAAACACACGCGCACGCTCTTCAGCGGGTATCCCCGGCCCGTTGTCGCTGACCACCAGTTCAACGGCACGCCCGTCGGCACTGCGACCCACCAGCACATCGATACGGCTTCCGGCAGGGATATAAGCCAGCGCGTTATCCAGCAGGTTGGTCAGCAGGATGCGCAACGCATCCACATCGCCCCGCACCACCGCCGGCGATGTGTCCTCGCTGCCGTCGAGCCCAAGGTCGATATTGCGATCCAGCGCGGCCTGCGCCATGTCCGCGACCACGCTTGCGGCCAGTTGGTGCAGCTCCACCGGTTCGTGCGGAGGAATGGCTGCGCCCGGCTCCTGCCGTGCCAGCGTCAACAGCTGGGTGACCAGGTGGGTCAACCGCTCCAGTCCCTGGCGCAGCTTGCCGATCGCTTCGTCACGCGCTGCGCCGTTCTCAGCCCGTTCCACCAGCTGTGCCTGCAACTGCAGCGCGGCCAGCGGCGTGCGCAGCGCGTGGGCGGCGTCGGCGACGAAGGCGCGCTGGGTGTCGATGGCGTGCGAGAGCCGCGCCAGCAGCTGGTTCAGCGCGGCGCTCAGCGGAGCGATCTCGTCCGGCATCTGGCGCACGGCCAGCGGCGCCAGTGTGTTGGCGTCGCGCGCGCGCACCTCGGTGGCGATTTCGCGCAGCGGGCGCAGGCCGCGCCCCACTGCCATCCACACCAGCCAGCCCAGCAACGGCAGCAGCAACAGCAGCGGCGCCACGGTGCGCAGCGCCATGCGCGCGGCCAGCGTGCGCCGGGCGCTCATCGGCTGCGCGATCTGCACCACGGTGGGCCCGAGCTGCATGCTGTACAGGCGCCATTCGCCCTGCTGCGTGGTCACATTGGAAAAGCCCAGCTCCGCGCGCGCGGGCAGCGCCGGGTGCGAATGCGACAGGTACAGGCTGCGGCCGGAGCCGTCCCAGATATGGATGACCACATCCTCGTCGGCGTGCGCCAGGTCGTCGGGCGCGCCCAGAAAAGGCGGCGCCACCGGGTCGGCGAACTGGCTGGGCAATGCCGCGGCCATCTGCTTCATCTGGTAGTCGAACAGCGCGTTGGCTTCCTGCCGTGCCTGCCCGTAGATCAGCGCCGTGGCGACGGCGATGCCGGCAAGCAGGCCCGCGGCCAGCCACCACAGCAGGGTTCGCTGGATGGAGCGCATCAGGGGGTGTCTCCTTCGCCTGCGGATGCAGCATCCCCATCGAGGCGCGGCACCACGTAGCCCACGCCGCGGATATTGCGGATCAGCGCCGCGCCGAACTTCTTGCGCAGCGCGTGGATATAGACCTCGACGGTATTGCTGCCGACCTCGTCGTCCCAGCCGTACAGCCGCTCCTGCAATTGCGGCACCGACCAGACCTTGCCGGGCCGCGCCATCAACGCGGACAGCAGCGCGAACTCGCGCGCCGACAGCCGCACCGGCTCGCCGCGGTGGGTGGCCTCGCGGGTCGTGGGGTTGAGCACGATGTCGCCGTAGCTGACCAGCGGCTCCGCCCGGCCGGCGGCGCGGCGCGCCAGCGCGTGCATGCGCGCCGCCAGTTCCTGCAGGTCAAAGGGCTTGACCAGGTAATCATCGGCGCCGGCATTGAGCCCCGCGACACGGTCCGCGACGGCATCGCGCGCGGTCAGGATCAGCACCGGCGTCGGCACGCCGCGCGCGCGCAAGGTGCGCAGCACGTCGAGGCCCGGGCGCCGCGGCAGACCGAGGTCGAGCAGAATCAGGTCATAGCACGCCTGGCCGCCCTGCGCGGTGCTGGCCGCGGCCAGGCCCGCGTCGCCGTCGCGCACCCAGTCGACGGTAAAGCCTTCCTGGCGCAGCGCCAGCTTGACGCTGTCGCCGATCATGGCGTCGTCTTCCACCAGCAGCACGCGCATGGCTATGCGTTCCCGCCGGAACCGTCAAGCCGCTCGGCCAGTGCGCGCGCCAGTCCCGGCAGCGCGGGGTGGCTGGCGGTGATGACATAGACCGGCACGGCCTCCAGCCAGCCGCGCATGCGGCCCTTGGCGACGAAGCGTTCGGCAAAGGCCGAGGCCTGCAGCGCCGGCACGAAGCGTGGCAGGATGCCGCCGCCCAGGTAGACCCCGCCACGTGCGCCCAGCACCAGGGCGATGTCGGCCGCAACCGAGCCGAGCAGGCCGAAGAACACCGTCATGGCGCGCTGGCACAGCGGGTCGTGACGCTCGAAGGCGCCGGTGGTGACCTGCTCCGGCAGCAGCGGCGCAAGCAAAAGCGTACCCGTTTCTGCGGCGAGCGCGGCATGGATATGCGACAGGCCGCTGCCGCACAGGAGCCGTTCCGCCGACACCCGGCCGACGTTGCGATGGGCAGCGCGCCAGGCGCCCCATTCGTCGTCAGTGTCGGGCATCAGCTCGATATGGCCGCCTTCGCCGGCCAGCGCCACGGCTGGTCCGCCCGGCACCGGCACCAGGCCGGAAACGCCCAGCCCGGTGCCCGGCCCGATCAGCGCAAGCGGCGCGGTGCGCACCGCGGTGCCGGCGCGCACGGGCACCAGCCCGTCGGCAGGCAGATGCGGCAGGGCCAGCGCCAGCGCGGAGAAGTCGTTGATGGCCACCAGGGTCTGCAGCCCGAGCGCGCGCCGCATGCCGTCGATCGAGAACGACCAGTTGTGGTTGGTCAGCCGGACCTGGTCGCCGGTCACCGGGTTGGCCAGGCCGATCGCCGCGTGGCGCGGCACGGGCTTGCCCGACGCGGCCAGGCCGTCGAGATATTGGCGCAGGGCCGCTTCGAGCGACGGGAAATCGGCCACCTTCAGCGCGGTCACCGGGCCGATCCGCATTGGTGCGGTTTCCAGTGCAAAGCGCACGTTGGTGCCGCCCACATCGCCGAGCAGGCGGGGGAAGTCAGCGCAGGAGGATGCAGTGGTGGCCATGGCGTCGGGTATCGCTCCGCTTGGGAATCAGATCTGTCAGGTCTTGAACACGTCAAGCCCGTGCCGGTGCCGTGACAACACCAGGCTGACCGGCAACGACGGCGCAGGTCCCTGCAGCGCGCGTTCGAGCACCTCGGCCTTGGCTGCGCCGGACACTGACAGGAACACGCGCTCGGCGGCCAGCAGCGCCGCCAGGTTCAGCGTGATGCGGGCATGGGGCGCGACTGACGGGTGCGTGATCACGTAGCCGGGCTGCGGCTCGCTCAGCGCGCTCTGCAGTTCGGGCGCATCCGGGAACAGCGAGGCGGTATGGCCGTCCTCGCCCATGCCCAGCACCACCACGTCGGGCTGGCGAAATGCGCTGTTGGCCCGCGCCACCGCCTGTGCCGGCGCGGCAACGTCCTGCGCATCGGCAATCAGCGGTACGAAGGCGGCGCTGGCAGCGGCCTCGCGCAGCAGGTGCGCGCGCACCAGGGCGGCGTTGCTGTCCGCGTGGTCGGGCGGCACCACGCGCTCGTCGACCAGCGTGATGGTCACCGCCTCCCAGCGCACATGCCGGTGGCGCAGCCGCTCGAACATCGCCACCGGCGAGCGTCCGCCCGAGACCGCCAGCACCGCCCAGCCCTTGACGCGGATGGCCAGCTCCAGCGCATTGCCGATCGAGATGGCCAGCGCCTCGGCCTGGTCCATCGGGGTGGGATGTTCAAACTGGCGCATGATGGTTTCCTTTGCGATTCTGCGGGCGCATGGCTCAGGCTTCCTCGTGCCACAGCCCGCCGTCGCGCGACATCAGCGCCGACGACGCGGCCGGCCCCCAGGTGCCGGCGGTATAGGGTTTGGGCGGCACGGTGCTGGCTTCCCAGGTGTCGATGATAGGTTCGACCCAGCGCCAGGCCTGCACTTGTTCATCACGGCGCACGAACAGGCCCAGCCGGCCGCGGATCACGTCGAGCAGCAGCCGTTCGTAGGCGCCGGCGCGGCGCACCTTGAACGAGTTGGCAAAGTCCAGGTCGAGCGAGGTCGGCGTCAGCTCCAGCGTGTCGCCGGGCTGCTTGACCAGGCAATACAGGCGGATGCTTTCTTCTGGCTGCAGCTGGATCACCAGCCGGTTCTGCGGCGACAGCGTCAGCGGCCGCGGGAAGATCGCGTGCGGCACGTCGCGGAAATGGATCACGATCTCGGCCACGCGGGACTGCATGCGCTTGCCGGTGCGCAGGTAGAACGGCACCCCTTCCCAGCGCCAGTTGGCGATCTCGGCCTTGATCGCGACAAAGGTCTCGGTGCGGCTGTCGGGCGCGATGCCCGCTTCTTCCAGGTAGCCCGGCACCGGCTTGCCGCCGATGGCACCGGAGCGGTACTGGCCGCGCACGGTCTTCTCGGCCACGTCCTGCGGCGTGATCGGCTTAAGCGCCTTCAGGATCTTGATCTTCTCGTCGCGGATGGCATCTTCGCTGAGGCTGGCCGGCGGCTCCATCGCCACCATGCACAAGAGCTGCAGCAAGTGGTTCTGCACCATGTCGCGCAGTGCGCCGGTGCGGTCGTAGAAGTCGCCGCGCGCTTCCACGCCGAGTTCTTCGGCGATGGTGATCTGCACGTCCTGCACCCACTCGCGCCGCCACAGCGGCTCGAACAGCGCGTTGCCAAAGCGGATCGCCATCAGGTTCTGCACCGACTCCTTGCCGAGGTAATGGTCGATGCGGTAGATCTGCTCTTCGGCGAAGAACTTCGCCACTGCGGAGTTGATCGCCTCGTTCGATTCGAGGTCATGCCCCAGCGGTTTTTCCAGCACGATGCGCACGTTGGGCGCCTGGCGCGTGTTCAGGCCGGTGCGTGCCAGCTGCTCGCAGATCGACACGAACAGGTGCGGTGCGGTGGCGAGATAGCACACCACCACTTCAGGCTTGCGTGCCAGCACCTGCTCCGCCAGCGCATCGAAATGCGCGGGCACGCGTGCGTCGGCCTGCACGTAGACAATGCGCGCGCAGAACTTGTCCCATGACTCGGGCGGCGCATGGGCCAGCCCGGGGCGCACGGTCTGTTCCAGCGAGGCGAGGTAGTCCGCGGTAGAGAGCGGCAGGCTGCCGGTGGCGAGGATGCGTGCGGCCGGATGCAGCAGGCCGGCGTGGTGCGCATCGAACAGGGAAGGCAGCAGCTTGCGCCGCGCCAGGTCGCCGGTGCCGCCGAACAGCACCATGTCGAAATCAGGCATGCTCACCCTGGGACTCCTTGTGCGGTTGAGGACCCGCCATGGGCGGGTTTGCATGGTGGCAAGTTTACGTGACTCGCCCCGGCTTGGCGAGGCGCAGGCTGCGGCACATGCCGCGGCAAATGCATGACCCGGGCCCAAAGCGTACCCGTTTCTGCGTGCATCGGTCAGTGCACCGTGCGGTACGCGGCAAAGTGCGCTAGGCTGAAAGCTCCCCCGCAGGAGAACCCCATGCCACGTCATCCAGTGCTCGAGCGGGTCACCGCCCGCATCGTCTCCCGCAGCGCCGCCTCGCGCCAGGCGTACCTTGACCGCACCCGCGCCATGGCCGGGCAGAAGGTCGAACGCGCGCAGCTTTCCTGTACCAACCTGGCCCATGCGGTGGCTGCCATGCCTGACGCCGCGAAGATTCGTCTGAAGGCCGACGAGCGGCCCAACCTGGCGATCGTCTCGGCCTACAACGACATGCTGTCGGCGCACCAGCCGCTGGCGGCTTTCCCCCAGTGGCTCAAGGAAGCGGCGCTCGAGGCCGGCGGCACCGCGCAGTTTGCCGGCGGCACGCCCGCGATGTGCGACGGCGTCACGCAGGGCCAGGACGGCATGGACCTGTCGCTGTTCTCGCGCGATGTGATTGCGCTGGCCACGGCAGTGGCGCTGTCGCACCAGATGTTCGATGCCGCGCTGTACCTGGGCGTGTGCGACAAGATCGTGCCCGGGCTGGTGATGGGCGCGCTGTCGTTCGGCCACCTGCCGGCCGTCTTCGTGCCGGGCGGGCCCATGACCACCGGCATCAGCAACGACGAAAAGGCGCACACGCGCCAGCTCTACGCCGAAGGCAAGATCGGCCGCAAGGAACTGCTCGAGGCCGAGACCCGCTCCTATCACGGCCCCGGCACCTGCACCTTCTACGGCACTGCTAATTCCAACCAGATGCTGATGGAAATGATGGGCCTGCACCTGCCGGGCACGGCCTTCGTCAACCCCAACACGCCGCTGCGTGAGGCGCTCACGCGCGAGGCCGCGCGCCAGGCGCTGAAGCTGGTGCACGGCGGCGAGCGCTATACGCCGGTGGCCGAGGTGTTGGACGAGCGCGCCTTCGTCAACGGCATCGTCGGGCTGCTGGCCACCGGCGGCTCCACCAACCACACGCTGCACCTGATCGCGATGGCGCGCGTGGCCGGCATCGTGCTGGGCTGGGACGACTTTGACGAGCTCTCGGCCGTGGTGCCGCTGCTGGCCCGCGTGTACCCGAACGGCAAGGCCGACGTGAACCAGTTCCAGGCGGCCGGCGGGCTGCCCGTGGTGATCCGCGGGCTGCTGTCGCTGGGCCTGGTGCATGACGACGTGACCACCATCGTCGGCCGCGGGCTGCAGGATTACACGCGCGAACCCGTGCTGCGCGACGGCAAGCTGACGTGGATCGACGGCCCGGCCGCGCCGCTCGATGACAGCATCGTGCGTGGCGCCGACGCGCCCTTTGCGCCGGACGGCGGCATCAAGGTGCTGGACGGCAAGCTGGGCCGCGCGGTGATCAAGACCTCGGCGGTCAAGGCCGAGCACCAGGTGGTGGAGGCACCGGCGATCGTGTTCGAGCATCAGGACGATGTGCTGCACGCATTCAAGCGCGGCGAGCTGGAGCGCGACTTCGTTGCGGTGCTGCCGTGGCAGGGCCCGGCCTCGTGCGGCATGCCCGAGTTGCACAAGCTCACGCCCACGCTGACGGTGCTGCAGGACCGCGGCTTCCATGTGGCGCTGGTAACCGACGGGCGCATGTCGGGCGCGTCGGGCAAGGTGCCGGCAGCCATCCATGTCTGCCCCGAGGCGCTGCACGGAGGCTCGATCGGGCGCGTGCGCAGCGGCGACATGATGCGCGTGGATGCGCCCGCGGGCGTGCTCGACGTGCTGGTGCCGGATGACGAATGGCAGGCGCGCGCGCCTGCCCGTCCGGACCTGAGCGCCAATCGCCACGGCGTGGGCCGCGACCTGTTCGCCACCTTCCGCCGCCATGTCAGCACTGCGGAAAGCGGTGCCTGCACGCTGTTTTCGGACGAGGGCGACGAAAACAATCTGCAGCGCTAGCCCAGGTGCTGTACCGGCTGGCGCGGCGCCGCGCCGGTCGGGTGCGGCGCGCCCGCCGCTGGCGCGCTGTCGGCCACCTTCACCGCACCCGGCACCGAAGCGGCGCCCGGCACGTGCAATTCCTGGATCGGCACCGCCAGCTTGCTGCCGGCCTGTTCCAGCGCGTGCTTGATGCGCTCGTAGAACGCGAAACGCACGTTCCAGTAGTCGTCATTCGAGGTCCAGTAGCGCACGTTCAGCGTGATGCCCTGCTGCGTGTAGTTGACCACCATGGTCTCGGGCGTGGGGTCGGCCAGCAGGCGCGGCTCGCGCGCGAGCATTGCGCGCAGCGCTTCCAGGCTGCGCTGCACATCGCTGTCGAAGGTCACCGTGGCTTCGATGTCAGCGCGCCGCGTGGCGTTCTCGCTGTAGTTGGTGATGGCGCTGCCCCACAGCTTGCCGTTGGGCACGCGCAGGCACACGCCGTCGAAGGTGGTCAACTCAGTCATGAAGAGGCCGGTCTCGCGCACGGTGCCGGCCACCCCCTGCGCATCGATGTACTGGCCTACGCGGAACGGCCGCAGCAGCACCAGCATGATGCCGGCGGCAATATTCTGCAGGGTGCCCTGCAGCGCCAGCCCGATGGCCAGGCCCGCGGCGCCCAGCATGGCGATGATGCTGGCGGTCTGCACCCCGAACTGCGACAGCACCAGCACGATGGTCAGCACGCGCACCATCCATTGCAGCGCGTTGGCCAGCAGCGGGCGCATGGTTTCGTCCACGTGCGTGCGGCTGAGCGCGCGCCGGGCCGCCCGGCCCACGCGGGCCGACAGCCACCAGCCGGCCATCAGGATCAGGATGGCTGCCAGGCAGTTCATGCCCTGGTTGATGGCGAACTGGACCAGGTAGGTCCAGCCCGCCTCCAGCTTGTTGGCATCGATGAAGTTCAGGTCCATGGGAGCGGCTCCGTTTGCGGTTGTTATTGAGGAGACAGGCGGTGCTGCGTACCCGTTTCTGCGTGCGGCAGCGGGCTGCCAGGTTACCCTCAGGCGGCTGGCAGAAAACTTCCCGCCGGGGAAATTGCCGTACGTTGCAAACGCGATGTAAGACGATCACCGACAATGCCGACACGGCAACCCAGTTAGGGAGACAAATAAGGCGGGAATTGGTTTCCGGCGATTGCGGTTCGCGCTTGCGTGCCGACGCGCCAGCCCTTGTGCAATCAAGGCTGGCGGCGGATCAGAAAAATCCGAGCGAGGGAGGGACCAGGAGCAGCCAGGCCAAGCCTGGTGCGGCGGGCCAGCTGTGCTGGCACAACTTTCAGCGACGAAAGTTGGCGAAGGGGTGTCGGCGATACCGCCGTGCGGGCACCGGCAGGGACGCAGAAACGGGTACGCTCCCTGCCCTGCCCCGGCAACGGGTCAGGCAGGATGGTCGTGCAGCCGGTCGCGCGCGGCCAGCGCAGGAAAGAACCGCATCCACAGCGCCACCACCAGCAGCGTGCCGACGCCGCCCAGGATCACCGCGCCCACCGGGCCCAGCAATGCCGCGGTGACGCCGGACTCGAACTCGCCCAGCTGGTTCGAGGCGCCGATAAACACCGAATTGACGGCACCCACGCGCCCGCGCATGTCGTCCGGGGTGTCGAGCTGGACCAGTGTGGAGCGCACCACCACGCTGATCATGTCCGAGGCCCCCAGCACCACCAGCGCCACCATCGACAACGGCAGCCAGGTCGATACGCCGAACACCACGGTAGCCACCCCGAACAGCGCCACCGCGCCGAACATGATGCGCCCGGCGCGCCGGTTCAGCGGATGGCGCGCCAGCCACAGCGCCATCACCAGCGCGCCGACTGCCGGCGACGAACGCAGCAGCCCCAGGCCCCACGGGCCGGTGTGCAGGATGTCGCGCGCGTAGATCGGCAGCAGTGCCACGGCGCCGCCCAGCAGCACCGCGAACAGGTCCAGCGAAATCGCGCCCAGCAGCACCGGGCGGCTGCGGATATAGGCAAACCCCGCAAACACCGTTCGCACGCTGACCGGCGCCGTCAGGCGCTGCGCGGCCTGGCGCAGCGTGATGCCGCTTACCAGCACGGCAGCAATGGCAAAGAGCGTGGCACTCAGCCCATAGACCACGCCCGGCCCGGCCACGTAGGCAAAGCCGCCGATGGCCGGGCCGATGATGATGGCGGCCTGCCCGGCGGAACTGGCCAGCGCCACCGCGCGCGGCAGCTGGCGTGGCGTCACCACGCTGGGCAGCAGCGCCTGCAGCGTGGGGGTCTCGAACGCGCGCGTGGCGCCGATCAGCGCGACGAAGACAAAGATGTGATGGCTGTCGATCCATCCGCTCAGGCTGGCCACGGCCATGCCGGCGGCCAGCAGCGCCTCGATGGCCTGGCAGGTGCGCACGATGCGGCGCCGGTCGAAGCGGTCGGCCACGTGCCCCGACATCAGGATCAGCACCACCGACGGCAGGAACTGCACCAGCCCGACCATGCCGAGCATCAGCGGGTCGCGGGTCAGGTCATACATCTGCCAGCCGACCGCCACCGTAAAGATCTGGTAGCCAATCGTGGTGCACAGGCGTGCGAACCAGTAACGGCGGAAAACGGCGTCGCCGAAGACGCTGTCCGGCGCGGCGGCCTGGACGGTGGCAGGGGAAGACATGGATACGGGAGGGAGGCGGAGATGGCTGCGCACCGCACAGCGCCGCCGTGCCATTGAGGACGCCACGACAGCCTTTGCAGTGCACAAAGGCAAGATTCTAAAGCGCCTGCTGAATACCTGCATACAGATGCCCACACGCGCACACCTACCGAAAAAATCGTTGGTAATTCACCTCTTCTAGGTGTCCGGATGTCTGCACATTGATGCACAGAAACCACAATCCCGGGCGGCGGGTGCTGGCCGTTTCGCTTCTGAGAATCACTCGCATTTATAATCGCGGCCCATTGGCGCGGCCGCCCACGACGTCCCTCCCCTTGGCTTGCGGAACGCGCTGCTTCTCAGGAATCTCATCTTGCAGCCCGCTTTCCGCCTTTCCGGGGGTGCCATCGGCGCCGCCCTGCTGTTCGCCCAGCTTGCCGCCCTGCCGGCCCACGCCGCTGATCCCGCACCTGTCTCCGCGCCTGCCGCCAACCCCGAAGCCACGCTGAACACCGTCACCGTGGTCGGCAACTGGCTGGAGAACGCCAACGAGGCCAAGGTGCTGGAGCACCCCGGCGCGCGTACCATCGTCGACCGCGAGACCTTCCAGGAAGCCGGCGCCAACAATGTGCGCGAGGTGCTGCGCCGCATCCCGGGCGTGCAGGTGCAGGAGAACAACGGCACCGGCGGCAGCGATGTGTCGCTCAACGTGGGCGTGCGCGGGCTGACCTCGCGCCTGTCGCCGCGCTCGACCATCCTGATGGACGGCGTGCCGCTGGCAGTCGCGCCCTACGGCCAGCCGCAGCTGTCGATGGCGCCGCTGTCGCTGGGCAACCTGGAAACCATCGACGTGGTGCGCGGCGCCGGCTCGGTGCGCTACGGCCCGCAGAACGTGGGCGGCATCATCAACTTCGTGACGCGCCCGGTCCCGAAGCTGTTTGCGGCCGATGCATCGGTATCGACCGACATCTACAGCCATGGCGGCAGCGTCAAGACCAACCCGACCGCATTCATCGGCGGCACCAACGACAACGGCCTGGGCGGCGCGTTGCTGTACTCGGGCATCCATGGCAACGGCTATCGCGAGAGCAACGACCACGTCAATATCGACGACCTGATGCTCAAGGGCGCGTACCGGATCTCGAAGACCGATGAACTGAGCGCGGCCTTCCACTACTACGAGGGCAGGGCCGGCATGCCCGGCGGCCTGACTTCGGCCCAGTATGCGGCCGACCCGTTCCAGTCGGTGCGGCCCTACGACAATTTCGACGGCCGCCGCAGCGACTTCAGCCTGAAGTACAGCCACAACGACAACAACCGCAAGTTCGAGGTGCTGACGTACTACACCGACAGCTTCCGCGGCAGCAATATCGAGCAGCAAGGCACCGGCGCGCAGGCCAACCTGCGCCGCCTGACCGCGGCGCCGCGCAACTACCATACGTTCGCGATCGAGCCGCGCTACTCGCAGCTGTTCCGCGGCGAGAGCATGAGCCACGAGGTCAGCGTCGGCTACCGCTTCCTGCGCGAAGCCAGCGACGAAAAGGCATCGCGCACGCTGTTCTACACCCCGGGCACCGTCGACCCCACCACACTGCCGTCACCGGTGTACCAGTCGCGCACGGGCGGCACCACCGCCAATGCGGTCTATCTCGACGACACCATCAACGTCGGCAGCTGGACCATCACGCCGGGCTTGCGCTACGAGTTCATCCGGTCGTACGTGACCGACAACTTCAGCGGCGCGCGCAACGACGTCTCGTCCAACGAGCCGCTGCCGTCGCTGGCGGTGATGTACCACGTCAGCGACCAGTGGAAGCTGTTCGCCAATGCCGGCGTCTCGTTCGGGCCGCTGCAGTACTTCCAGATCGCGCAGACCACCAACGGCCTGACCCCCGAGAAGGCCAAGACGTATGAGGTCGGCACGCACTTCAACGCCAACGGCTGGGGCGGCGAGCTGACGCTGTTCAATATCGATTTCGACGACGAGCTGCAGCTGCGCGGCGGCACCGGCGGCGCGCCGGATGCGTGGACCAACCTCGGCGCCACCACCCACCGCGGCGTGGAATCGTCGCTGCGCTATGACTTCGGCGCGCTCGACAAGTCGCTGGCCGGCCTGTCGGCGTACGCGACCTACACCTTCACCGAAGCCACCTACAACCAGGGCAACTTCGCCGGGCGCGACCTGCCGTTCTATTCGCGCCACGTGGCCACCGTAGGCATGCGCTATGCGCGCAACCGCTGGGCGCTCAATGTCGATGGCTTTGCCCAGTCGAAGCAGCATTCGCCGGGCGATCCGAGCACGTCGACCAGCTACCAGACGGCGGAAAGCGCAAACGGTGCGCTGGGCGATATCCCGGGTTATGCGCTGCTGAACATGCGGCTGGGCTATGACTTCGGCAAGTCGGCGCAGAATCTGAAGGTTGCGGTCGGGGTGAAGAACGTGTTCGACAAGCGCTATTTCACGCGCTCGACGGACAACAATGCGGGCAAGTATGTGGGGATGCCGCGGACGTTCTATATCCAGGCGTCGCTGGCGTATTGAGGCGCTGTTCAGCGCCACCGCCCCCTTCAGGAATACAAAACGGCTCGCCAAGGCGAGCCGTTTTGCACGTTCAGCGATGGGATCGTTAGACGATCTCGCGCGTCTCCAGGAACTGCAGCTCCGGGAACCGCTCCTGCGTCAGCCTCAGGTTCACCATGCTCGGCGCCAGATACACATGGTCGCCCGCGCCATCCAGCGCCACGTTATGCCCCGCCTTGGCGATCAGCTTCTCGATCTCCGCGGGCGCGCCCTTGAGCCAGCGCGCGGTCGCGCATTCATGCGATTCGAAAATGGCATCGACGCCGTACTCATGCTCGAGCCGGTGCGCGACCACGTCGAACTGCAGGATACCGACCGCGCCCAGCACCAGGTCGTTAGAGGCAAGCGGGCGGAACATCTGCGTGGCGCCCTCCTCGGCCAGCTGCTGCAAACCCTTCTGCAGCTGCTTGACCTTGAGCGGGTTGTTCAGGCGCGCGCGGCGGAAGAATTCTGGCGCAAATGACGGGATGCCGGTGAACTTGAGCGGCTCGCCCTCGGTGAAGACATCGCCCAGACGGATGGTGCCGTGGTTGGGCACGCCGATGATGTCGCCGGCGTAGGCTTCTTCCGTCGTGTTGCGGTCCTGCGCCATGAAGGTGATGGCGTTGTTGATCGCCACGGTCTTGCCGGCGGACACGTGCAGCAGCTTCATGCCGCGCTCGAAACGGCCCGAGCACACGCGCACGAAAGCGATGCGGTCGCGGTGGCGCGGATCCATATTGGCCTGGATCTTGAAGACGAAGCCGGTGAACTTGGGCTCCTGCGGCTCGACCACGCGCGAATCCGTATTGCGCGCCAGCGGCGGCGGCGACAGCTCGCACAGCGCATCCAGCAGCGACTGCACGCCGAAGTTGTTGATGGCCGAACCAAAGTAGACCGGGGTCTGCTTGCCGTTGAGGAACGCATCCTTGTCGAAAGTGTGCGAGGCACCGCGCACCAGCTCGATCTCGATGCGCAGCTCTTCGGCCTGGCTGCCCAGGATGCGGTCCAGCTCCGGGTTGTCCAGCCCGTCCAGGATCGCGGCCGTGCCCTTCTCGCCGTGCGGATCGAACAGCTGCACCTTGTCATCGATCAGGTGGTACACGCCGCGGAAGGCCTTGCCCATGCCGATCGGCCAGGTCATCGGCGCGCACTGGATCTGCAGCACCTCCTCGATCTCGTCGAGCAGCTCGATCGGCGAACGGCCTTCGCGGTCGAGCTTGTTGATGAAGGTGAGGATTGGCGTGTCGCGCAGGCGGCAGACGTTGAGCAGCTTGATGGTCTGCGCTTCCACGCCGTTGACCGAGTCGATCACCATCACCGCGGAGTCCACCGCGGTCAGCGTGCGGTAGGTGTCTTCAGAGAAGTCCTCGTGGCCCGGGGTGTCGAGCAGGTTGACGATATTCTCCTGCGCCTTGCCATTAGCGGTCTCCCGGCGGTAGGGGAACTGCATCACCGACGAGGTCACCGAGATGCCGCGCTGCTTTTCCAGCTCCATCCAGTCCGAGGTGGCGTGGCGGTCGGCCTTGCGCGCGCGCACTTCGCCCGCGACCTGGATGGCGCCGCCGAACCACAGCAGCTTTTCGGTCAGGGTGGTCTTGCCCGCATCGGGGTGGGAGATGATGGCAAAGGTGCGTCGACGCGCAATTTCAGAAACGAGCGAGCTCACGGCAGCGGAGTTTGACTGGGAAATATTGGATGGCCCGGCGGGCGGCCGGGCCAGGGCCGGCAGCGCCCGCAGGCGATGGCGGGGCCGGGCTCTGCGGGCACGCGAAGGGAATGGGGCGCTATTTTACCGGTTTTGCGCACCGCTCCGGGTTTGTGGCGGCCCGGTTCGCCAAGTTATTCCGCCAGCTTATCCGCCGGCTTGCCGCGCAGGCTGCCGAACTGCAACGCGTACTGGCGCGTCAGTTCCGCGCCGAAAAAGAAGATCTGTGCCGAGTAATACACCCACAGCATCAGCGCCACCACCGAGCCCGCGGCCCCGTACGACGAGGCCACTGCGCTGTTGCCCAGGTACAAGCCGATCAGCCGCTTGCCGACCGAGAACAGCAACGCGGTGATGACCGCGCCCATGGTGACGTCGCGCCAGGCAATGCGCGCGTTGGGCAGCATCTTGAAGATCACCGCGAACAGCGCCGTCACCACGGCAAAGGAAAAGGCGGTGGAAATCACATCGGCCACCGGCGCGAACCACGACTGCGTCCACAACTGGCCCCAGAGGCGCTCCACCACGGCCAGCGCCGCGTTGACGATCAGCGACACCAGCAGCATGAAGGCCAGCACCAGCACCAGGCTGAACGACAGCAGACGCGCGCGCAGCAGTTGCTGCCAGCCCGCGGTCGCGGGCACTGGCACATGCCAGATGTCGTCCAGGCTGCTCTTGAGCTCGGCAAAGGCGCTGGTGGCGCCCACGAACAGGATGGCCGTCGCCACCAGCGCCGCCATGCCGCTGCCGCCGGCGCGGTGCGTGGCCGCCAGGATTTCCTGGATGGCCGCGGCGCCCTGCTCGCCCACCAGGCCTTCAAGCTGCGAGAAAATCTCGCCGCGCGCCGCCTCGGCGCCGAAAAACAGGCCGGCGATGGAGATCACCAGCACCAGGATCGGCGCCAGCGAGAACAGCATATAAAAGGAGAGCGCCGCCCCCTTGCTGGCCGCCCGATGCGCGAACCAGGAGTTGATGGCGGCGGCGACCACGCGCAGGGTGCGCGTGCCGGTATGGCGGTCCGGCAGCCAGTGCGGGCGGCGCCGGCGGGGCTGTGGCGCCGCGTTGCCGGCGGAAGTGGACGGGCGTTCGGTGTTGTCGGTCACGGCCTGGTGCTGGCGCGATGCGCCAGGCGGATCGCGGGTGCGTTGCGCATGCCTTCGCGTCACGGTCTGTGCGGCGAGGGCCCGTGCGTTCATCATACTGCGCATTGCACGCTGCCCCAAGCCGGCGTAGCGGGGCAACCTGCTACAGTAGGACGAGGCACACCTGCCGGCGCAACCCGTGCCCGCGCGCCGGCGCAAGGAGGCACCGTGACCTGCAACCTCCGCACGCGCCCAGCGGCCGTGCTACTGATCATCGGGATGCTGGGCTGCGCTGGCTGCGAACGCAGCCAGCCGGGGCCCAAGCCCATCTCCGGCACGGCGGCCAGCGCCGCCCCGGGCGCGCCCGCCACGCTCAATCCCGCCGACACACCAGGTGCGCCGGCCTCCGGGCAGCCACGCTGACGGTGCTATAGGCACTGCAGGCACCGACCGGGGCGTACCCGTTTCTGCGTGACCCATCGGCGGCCGGCGCAGGTGTTGTCGGGCCGCGCCCGCTGCAACACCGGTTTCAGGCGTGCAACGCGTTGCAAGGCCGCGCCTGCGGGCGTGGCGCAGCGCGTTATCCCGCACCCCGCGTACGCAACGGGCAGCCTGCGCCACACCAGCGCGGCCATCACGCGCGCGGCCGCGCGCAGGGCGCGTTGCAGTGGCGAAACCGATTGGTCTGCCACTGCGCCCCGGAGCCTGCCCGCGCTCGCCACGCACGCCGCAAACCCGCGTGGCATAAGCCTTTGCGGCCCTTGGCACACTTGTCGCTCAGGCTGGACAGGGGCACATGCGTCCGTGTCCGTTGAACCCGTCATTGCATGCAGGAGAAAACCCAGCCATGCGTCATCCGCCATCACGCATGACGGCGCGCCGGCGCTCCTACCGGCTCGCAGGTCCGCCACCGTCGGTGGTGGATCTGCTGTCGTCGCCGCTGTTGCCCCATCCGCGTGCGCGCACGCCGCCCGCCGCGCCAGCCGCACAAGGCGCGGGCTGCGCAGCGACGGCAAGGCAGGGGGTTGCCAGGACTGCCTTCCGGCGCCACGCGGGCAAGCGGCGCGCGTGACCGCAGGCTGCATCGGCGACGCAGGCATTCGCGGCAGGCTGGCGCCGCAAACAGAATGATGGCGGGCACACGCGCCAGCGTGCCCGCGCGGATTTGGTGCTCCGTCCCCCGGCGGGCACCGTTTTTTCCACAGGGAGGCACCCACCATGACAGCCGGAATGCTTGCCGCCACGGTGCTGGCGGTGTTCTCAAGCAGCGCCGCGGCGGCAAGCTATGCCTGGTTCGACCGCCCCGAAGCGGCCAGCGCCAACAGCCACGCGGCGGTCAGCAATGATGTCTACGTGCGCGGCTTTGGCTGGGCCTGGGGGGAACTGCAGCTATCCCCGGACACATCGTCCGGTGCCGCCATGCCAACGCCAGGGCGGCAAGCGCGCGACAAGCCGGAGCGCGGCGCGATCGTGCCGTGGCGCCAGCAAGACGAGAACGGGCCGCCGCGCCATCCGCGCGGCAAGCTCAGCATGAACCTTGCCGCCGAGCCGATGGATGCGGCCAGCGGCAGGTCCGGGGCCAGCCAGCCCCGTGCGGTGGTGCGCTGACGTGCCGACGGGCACGAGGAAAGGCGGAACCGGCGAGCGGACGTCGCCTGTTCCCCTTTCCTGCGGCGCCTGGGATTGCGCCCGGCCAGCGGCGACCTGCGCCGGCTGAGGCCCGCCAACCGCCAACCGTTTACTCGCCCGCCGTCGGCTGGCTCTCCACGCGAATGTTGTGCTTGTGCATGAGCCGGTACAGCGTCACGCGCGAGACATTGAGTTCGCGCGCGGCCGGCACCACGTGAAAGCCGTGGCTGGCCATCACGGTGCGGATGGCCTCGCGCTCGGCCTCTTCGCGGATCGCGTCGAGGGTCTTGCGCGGCAGTTCCGCCCCGCCATGCAGCTGCAGGTCTTCGGCGGTGATCTTGCGGTTGTCGGTCATCACGATGGCGCGGCGCACGCGGTTGATCAGTTCGCGCACGTTGCCCGGCCACGCGTACTGCATCATTGCCTGCGTTGCGCAGGCCGAGAACCCACGAATGCGCCGGTGCGCCTCGTGTCCGTGCTCGGTCAGCACCGCGTTGGCCAGCTGCAGGATGTCTTCGCCGCGCTCGCGCAGCGCCGGGATGGTCAGCGTCAGCACGCACAGCCGGTGGAACAGGTCGGAACGGAAACGCCCGTCGGCCTGTGCCGCCACCAGGTCCACGTGCGTGGCCGAGATGATGCGCAGGTTCAGCGGGATCGACTGGTGTCCGCCCAGGCGGGTGATCATGCCCTGCTGCAGGAAACGCAGCAGCGCCACCTGGCTTTCCAGCGGCAGGTCGCCGATCTCGTCCAGGAACAGCGTGCCGCCCTGCGCCTGCTCGATCCAGCCGATCTTGCGCTGGTTGGCGCCGGTGAACGCGCCCTTTTCATACCCGAACAGCTCGGACTGCACCAGGTGCGACGGAATCGCACCGCAGTTGATGGCGATGAACGGTCCCTTGCGCCGGCTCGAGGCATCGTGGATCGCCTGCGCGGCGAGTTCCTTGCCGGTGCCGGACTCGCCGGAAATGAACACCGGTGCCTCGTTGTGCGCCACCTTGGCCAGCGAGCGGAACATCGCCCGCATGGCCGCGCACTCGCCGATCATGGTGCCGCGCGAGGCGGTCTCCTGCGGGCGCACGCCGTGCAGCGATGCCATGCCCTGCGCATGCTTGAGCGTGTAGAGCAACTCTGGCATCGAGAACGGCATGCGCACGTAGTCGACGCAGTAGTCGCGGATCAGCCGGCGCACGCGCTCCTGCGCCAGCATTTCATCGGAGGTGATGGCCACCCACGTAATGTGCAGGTACTGCAGTGCCTGTTCGAGCTGCGCGAACTCGGCATCGCTGTAGTCGGACTGCAGGTCGATCACGCCGGCCATGGGCGGGCAGGCCCGCACCACGCGTTCAAGGTCGCGAATCTGCTGGACCCGGCGGATTTCCCATCCCGTGGCGCTGCCAGACGGGTCAAAACCAAAATCTTCATGACGCGACACGACCACGATCTGTGCAGTGCGTGACGCCTTGCACAGTCGGTCCATCACGATCTCCCGGACGTTAGGCTTGTTTTTGGTTCCGGCACCCGTGTCCGCCGTCGCGGTCTGGGGCCGCGGCGGACGGTGGGGCTGAACTGGCTGCGGGCACGCACCCGCGCGCGACGTCGGTATCACGAGCTGGACAGACTGCGGAGTTGCTCATCGGGCGCGGCAAGGTAGTCCGCACCTGCCTGGAGCTGATCGCGGATACGCCGCCGCACAGTCTCCTTTTCACGCATCAACTCCAGGCGCGGCGCCTGCGGCGACTGGCCGGAGTATTGGTAGTAGAGCGTCTTGTAGGTCAGCTGGCTCAGGATCCATTCCTGCAGCAGCGTGCGCTGGCGTGCCAGTTCGCCCTCGAGCAGGCGATGGCGGCGCAACAGGTTGGCCACGGCCGCGCGCGCGCTGTCGCTGAGTTCGCTGTCTTCGGCAAGCAGGGCGGCCACGTCGGCCGTCGCGCCCTCTTGGACTGCCCGCTTGCTGGGCGCTTCGCCTGCGGCTTCCCCCACGGCAGCCCAGGCATGATGGATGGATCGGATGGAGCGGTTATTAGTCTCCCTGACAGGCCCGATGGCGGGTCGCCGGATCTCTCCTGCGGTCATGATAATCCCCGTTGAACAACATCCCCCGGCACTACACGTCTGCGGTTACCACTTGTCAGTCTTTGAGCTAGTTTTTTGTCTGCGTGGCGCGCGTGTTTCCCGCACGCTCCCGGATGGTGGCTATGCCGCCTTGTTGACGGTCTGGTCCGAAAGGTCCCCCGACTGGCGAACGGCGCTCAAGCGCTCTCGGTTGGCTCCGACATCCTGCCGCATGCACCGGAGTCAAGAAGGGGCGCCTTGCCGCGCCCCTCTTTGCCACGTCTATAGTTCAGTGCATTTGGGGCACTTTGTCCAGCCCCGCGTGGGTGGCTTACAGCCAATCTCATACTTTGGTATGAGGCCGCGCGCACACTACCCGCTGGCCTGCGAATACACACTTTTCCGGCACATTCCCGGCGGCCAACGTTAGCACATATGCTACGCAGAAACGGGTACGCTTTCACACCCCCGAACGGGTGATAACGGCCCCGTCTCCGCGGGGAATGGCAAGCCGCGCCCCATGCCGCGAGGGCGTGGCGGACTGTCACGCAGAAACAGGTACGCCCGGCCTGTGGGCCCGCCTGCGCGGCACGCAGAAACGGGTACGGCTGGCGAATGCGGGACGGCGCTGAGGCACCGCCCAGCATCACGATGGCGATATCATGACAGCGGCGCACCATGAAAAAAGGCGGCCCTGGCCGCCCTTCCTTCATCCCATGCCGGCTGGCACGCTCAATGCCCTGGCAGGTAGTAGAACTTGAAGATGAACACCGCCGCGATGATCCACACCATCACGGGCACGCTGCGGGCGCGGCCAGTCAGCAGCTTGAGCGCCGCGTAGCTGATAAAGCCGAACGCAACGCCGTTGGCGACCGAGTACGTGAACGGCATGCCAAGCGCGGTCATCACCGCGGGCACGACTTCGGTGACGTCATTCCAGTCGACCTCCAGCAGCTCGCGCAACATCAGGCAGGACACATACAGCAACGCCGGCGCAGTGGCATAGGCCGGCACCGTGCCGGCCAGCGGCGCGATGAACAACGCCGCGAGAAACAGCACGGCCACCGTCACCGCCGTCAGTCCGGTGCGCCCACCCGCCTGCACGCCGGACGCGCTTTCGATATACGCCGTGGTGGAAGACGTACCGAGGAACGAGCCCGCCATGATCGCGGTGCTGTCGGACATCAACGCCTTGTTCAGCCGGTCCATTTTCCCGGCCTTGAGCAGGCCCGCGCGGTTGGCCACGCCCATCAGCGTGCCGGTGGCGTCGAACAGTTCCACCAGGAAGAACACCAGCACCACGTTGATGATGCCGATCGACAGCGCGGCGGAGATATCGAGCTTGAACAGCGTCGGGCTGAGCGCCGGCGGCGCGGAGAACACGCCGTGGAAGGTGTTGCCGGCAAACGCAAAGCTCAGCAGCGTGGTCAGCAGGATGCCGATCAGGATCGCGCCCTTCACCCGCAGGTGGTCCAGTGCCACGATCACGAAGAAGCCGATGATCGCCAGCACCGCCGAAGGCTGGTGCAGATCGCCGATGGTCACCAGCGTGGCCGGGCTGGCGGTGACGATGCCGGCGTTCTTCAGCGCGACAATCGCCAGGAACAGGCCGATGCCCGCGGTGATCGCCACGCGGATCGAATGCGGAATGCCGTTGACGATCAACTCGCGCACGCGGAACAGCGTCACCAGCAGGAACAGGCAGCCGGAGATAAAGACCGCGCCGAGCGCCGCCTCCCACGCAAAGCCCATGCCCTTCACCACCGTATAGGCAAAGTACGCGTTCAGGCCCATGCCCGGCGCCATCGCGATCGGGTAGTTCGCGTAGAAACCCATGATCAGCGTGCCGATCGCCGCGGCCAGGCACGTGGCGACGAACACCGCGTCTTTCGGCATGCCCGCATCGCCCAGGATCGACGGGTTGACGAAGATGATGTACGCCATCGTCAGGAAGGTGGTGACGCCGGCGAGAATCTCGGTGCGCACATCGGTCTGGTGTTCGCGCAGCCTGAACAGGCGCTCGATCAGCGAAGGCGCGGCCTGGGGCTGGCCGTGCGGCGGATTGGCGGTTGACGTGCCCGGCTTGGAAGCGGGTTCCGGCATCGACATGACTGGTCTCCTGATATCGTTATCGTGTGCGCAGCGACAAGGACGGCGCGGCCGCCGGTGGCTGGCTTCGGCCTGACGCAGCCTGCGACGCCCCGCTGTGCGGCAGGCGTACTCTGGTGCAGGTCAGCCCCGCTTCGCCATGGCACAGGCGAATAAGCGATATGCAAAAGGCGTGATGATCCCACAGCGCACACCGCGGAAGCCAGCGCCGCAACCGGCGCATTCCGGGGCGTCCCCAGCTTGACGCTTGCGGCAATCCCCCGTATAAAGCCGCCTAGATTCAAGCGACGAGGCAACAGTTCATTCGTTAGCCACCGTCTGGTACTTCGGTTGTCCATGGTGTCCTTTCCTTGAGTTCCCCGTGTCGGATGACGTTTTCGTCATGCGATGTTTTTTGTCCTTTTTCTGGAAAGCAAATCATGCAAACCGGTATCGTCAAGTGGTTCAACGACGCCAAGGGCTTCGGCTTCATCAAGCCGGACGCGGGTGGTGACGACCTCTTCGCCCATTTCTCGGAAATCCGCGCCGACGGCTTCAAGTCGCTGCAGGAAAACCAGCGCGTGCAGTTCGAAGTCAAGAATGGCCCGAAGGGCCTGCAGGCCGCGAACATCACCCCGCTGTAAGCGTTGACTGCCGGCGCGCCCCGTGCGCGCCGAACAGCATAGAACCCCGCCCGATGGCGGGGTTTTTTGTTTTCAGACGCAGGTAGCGCCACTGGCGGCGCTACCTGCGCCACCTTCATCACACCCCGGCCCGCCCCGCTCCCGCCTGCCCCGATCGCCGGCCAGGCGCCCCGCTCTTGCTCCCGCCCGCCGATGCGGCCGACAGCCAGCACTCCTGGCCTTGCGCGGCACGCCATCCCGCTCACCACCCTGCCTCTCGCCCCACGCAGAATCGGGTACGCCCTGCTGCGCCGCACGAAGTCCAAGGCTGCCCGTGGACGTCGCAGAAATGGGTACGGTCGGCCTGCCGGGCTAACTCGCGCTGTGCAGCGCCGTACGCAGAAACAGGTACGCCCTGCGGCGGATGTGGCCTTTCCAGAGGCCTTCTGGCACGCAGAAACGGGTACACCTGGATTTTTCTTCACCTTTGATTCGGTCGATGGCAGCGCTTGTCTGCTCCCGCATTCCGCCGACATATCCACAAAACGGGACCGGGCCGACGACGCAGAAACGGGTACGGCGGATGCTGCAACGCAGTAGCCACCTGAAGGCCTGAGGCTGCCCGCACCCAACGCAGAAACAGGTACGCCGGCGGGAGCAGGTGCACAACGTCATGGCACGCAGAAACGGGTACGCCCCCAAAGATGCGAGGCGGATGGCCACCAGGTCGCGCCGCGGCAACCATGGCATGTCTGCGCAGAAACGGGTACGGCACGCACCTTGGCGAGTTTGTCACGTATACGTTGAGTGTAAGCGCTAGCTTTTTATGCAGCGCCCATGTACAATGGAAACTGGGTGGCAATTCCGCTGGCGCAACCCCAGAAGTCTGCGCAGAAACGGGTACGCTGGGCCGAGGAAGTCCGGTGGCAGGCACGCAGAAACAGGTACGCTTCGCCGCGCACAAGACTCCCGGGGCGGGACGCAGAAATGGGTACGCCGCAGAAACAGGTACGCTGCGCCAGCACGGCGGTCGCTTTTCAGGCCAGCGCAGAAACAGGTACGGTTTCAGGCTTCGGAACGCAGAATCGGGTACGCATGGCGCGCAAAGCGCCCGGCGGCAGATCGGCAAGTGAACCTGTTTCTGCGTGGATAACCGGGCCCTGGCGGTGCTTTTCTGGGGAAGGAAGACTCAAAACACCCGTAAACTGCGTATACCCGGCGCTCGCTCGCAGAAACGGGTACGGTTTGTGGGGTAGCCGCTGTGGAAAAGGCTGTGGAACCAGCGAGTTATCCCCGCAGAAACCAGTTCGCGCCACCCGCAGATACAGGTTCGGCTCGCCGCAGATATGGGTTCGGCCTTTCGCAGAATCGAGTACGCTTGTCCGCAGAATCGGGTTCGGTGGGGTTGCTTTTTCCCTTAGGAATCAAGGCCCTGAACTTCACGTATACGGTTTACAAGTAGTTAACCCGTATCGGTATCGTTTACTGGTAGTGGATGGCTGGCGAACCGTGGACAACCCTGGCGGGTTGCCCACCGTCCGCCACCATGCGACCAATCGTGAGATCCCCAACTGGCAGAAAACAGGCGAGCAGGGCAAAGGCTTTGCGTACCTGTTTCTGCGTGACAACCTTTGCGGCTTCGAGTACAAAGGCGGGTAATCTGAAGCTCGCCAATATGCCCATCAAACGCTCCCCGGCCACCACGGGGGATCGACGCGTCCTCGACCTGGACGCCGAACCCTCCCGCATCATTGTTCCCGGCAACGAGAACAACCTGGTTCCGTCCGAGAAATTCCAGCGTCTGTTCGACGAAGCGCAGGCCATGGAGCGTGAAGACGCCTGGCAAAGCGGCGAAGTCGGCTTCCTGAGCCGCGCCAGCGTTCAGGTGACGCTGCCCTACCGCGCGCCCAAGGGCGCGCCGCCGGTATGGACCCGCACCAGCGGCAATATCTCGCTGATGATCCAGCCTGGCTACTTCACGCAGCAACGCTCCGAGCGTGCCGCCAACGGCCGCCAGAAGCTGGTGTCCGAGACCGTTTCGCTGGGCTACCCCTATGGCTCCTATCCGCGGCTGATGCTGGCCTGGATCGGCAAGGAGATCATGGCGAAGAAAAAGCGCGGCGAATTCACCGGCACGGTAGAGGACCGGCGCATTTCGCTGGGCAATTCGCTGTCCGAGTTCATGTACAACCTCGGTATTCCGATGGCCACCGGCGGCAAGCGCGGCACCATGACGCTGGTGCGACAGCAGATGATCCGCCTGTTCTCGGCCACCATTGCCATCGTGCAGAACAAGTCGACGCCGAGCCAGAACCAGAACCCCAACCACGAGCCGCTGTCGATCGACCGGGTGGGCTACCTGCTGGCCGACCAACTGTCGACCTGGTGGGACCCGATGCAGCCCGGCCAGGGGTCCATGTTCGAGAGCTTCGTGGTGCTGTCCGAGCCGTTCTTCAACGAGCTGGTCAACCGTCCGGTGCCGGTGGACATGCGCGCCCTGAAAGCGCTGAAGCAGTCGCCGTTCGCGCTGGACGTGTATTCGTGGCTGACCTATCGCTTCTTTACGATCCAGCGCCGCACGGAAATCCCGTGGGAAGCACTGCAGATGCAGTTCGGCACCGAGACCGAAAGCGAGCGCAAGTTCCGCGCGCTGTTCCGCAAAGCCCTGAAGGATGTGCTGGTGGTGTACCCCGGTGCCAAGGTCGATGCGGATTCGTCCAAGGCACTGATCCTGCAGCCCTCCCGGACCAGCGTACGCAAGCTGGGCTGATCTCCTGACTACCGGCCCGGGCCGCGCCCGCCATTGCGCGCGCTCTCGGGACGGCAGCAGCGGAAGGCGTCCACCATGCCCGCTCCCCTGAGTGCAGAAAAGGCAAGCATTGAACGCTTGCCTTTTTTGGTTTGCCCGCCGCGGACGGGTCCGCAACGGGCGGGTCAGCCGAGGCTGGTCAGGCCGGCTTGATTGCCGAAGCCTGCAGGCCCTTCGGGCCTTGCTTGACTTCAAACGTCACGCGCTGCCCATCCTTCAGGGTCTTGAAGCCCGAGCCCTGGATTTCCGAGAAGTGCGCGAACAGGTCTGCACCACCGTCGTCCGGGGTAATGAAGCCAAAGCCCTTGGTCTCGTTGAACCACTTGACCGTACCGGTTGCCATAGGAATTTCCTTTTCGAAGCAAGTTCTTGTACACAACGCAAACAACCGTTCAAGCACGTTGAGTTCTCGTAGATACCGAACGGAAGCCGACGAGGTTGACACGACTTGACTCGACTGTAGCGCGCATCATAACCACTTTGGATTGCGGTGTCATGTGCGGCGTAATGCGCACTACAGATACTTTAGGCACATTCCGGCCTGCTTTTCAAGCAATTTTACGGTCCGGCCTGATTCCGGCTGCCAAATGGCGGCCGGTGCTCCCAGTGGCCGTAACATATATTTTGTAAATTTGAAAAACGGTTGAAGCATCACCTGGTTTTGGCTACAGTTGCGCCTTAAGAATCAACCGCGCTTTCAGCGCTGAAAGAGAGGTCGCAGTGCCAGCCAAAATCATCACAGTCTTTAACCAGAAAGGCGGTTGCGGCAAGACCACGGTCAGCATGCACCTTGCCGGCACGCTCGGCCTGCGCGGCGCCCGCTCGATGCTGGTCGACATGGACGAGCAAGGCACCGCCACCCGATGGGCGGCGCAGGCCAGCGACGAGCGGCCTTTCCCGGCTTCCGTGATCGGCCTGGCGCCCTCGGGCGGCGCCATGCACCGCGAGGTCCGCAAGTTCGTCCAGGATTATGACTATATCGTCGTGGATTGCCCGCCGGCGGTGCATTCGGCAGCGCCATCGAGCGCGCTGCTGATTTCCGATCTTGCCATTATCCCGGTGGTACCTTCGCCGCCGGATCTGTGGGCGGCGGTAGCGGCCAAGACGCTGGCGCAACACGCCCAGGTCCAGAATGAATCCTTGCTGATCCGCGTGATGGCCAATATGGTCCAGCGCCGCGTCTCGATCGCGCGCCAGGCTATTGAAATCCTTGGCGACGACGGCGACGTACCGTTGTTGAATTCGATGATTGGGTCGCGCTCGGCATTCCGGGAATGCCAGGCGATCGGCTGCACCGTGCATGGCGTTGCCGGCGCACGTGAGGCGGTGCAGGAGGTCGACATGATGGTCGACGAAATACTGTCTTTGATTGAGCACTAGGCATGGCTACCAAACTGAAGAGCCTTAAGGCTGGCATGCTGGCCGGCATGGCGGCCGAAAAGAACCGCAACGAAACGCTGGACCGCTTCGCACGCGCGGAAGCGGCCATTTCCCAGCATCCGAACGGCTTGCTGCAGGGCAGGGGAGCCGATGGCACGCCCGTTTTCAGCGCTGAAAGTCTCGGCGAAGCCGCCAAGGGCCGGCAGCTGATCAGAATCCCGCTGGCGCAACTGCACGACAATCCCCTCAACGCTCGGCGCCTCTACGATCCGGCCGTGGTGCAGGAGCGGGCGGCATCCATCGCCACGCACGGCCAGAAGACACCCGGCCTGGCCGCGCCCGACCCGGCGCGCTCCGGCCATTACATCCTGATCGACGGTCATTACCGCAAGCGAGCCCTGGCCTCCGCCGGCAAGCTCGAGATGGAATGTTTTGTCGAAGACGACCTGAGCGACCTGGACTTCTACCGGCTGTCGTTCATGCTCAACGAGCAACGCTCGGACCAGTCGGCGCTGGACAATGCGATCGCCTGGCGCCAGCTGCTGGACGAGGGCAAGGTCCAGAAGGAAGAGGAAATTTGCGAGCTGACCGGCATCTCGGCCGGCACCGTGAACAAGACGCTGGCGCTGCTGCGCCTGCCCGAGTCCGTGCTGGGCGTGATGCGCGAGCGCCCGAGCGCGATCGGCATCGCCGCGGGCTATGAGCTGACGCTCTACTGCAAGCTGGCGGGCGAGGAGCGCACGCGCGACCTGGCGGCGCGCATCATCAATGACGGCCTGTCGAGCCGCGAGGTTGAAGCCATCCGCAAGCATGCGCAGGAGGGCAAGGCGCGTAAGGTCAAGGAAATCAGCCGGCAATACAAGATCCGGACCGACAGCGGCCAGTTGCTGGGCACCATCAAGGAATGGGACTCGGGACGCGTGATGCTGGACGTGCAGCTGAGCGACCGCAGTGCCCGCGAGGCGCTGGTCGAGGCCCTGAAGGCCCGCTTCGGGCTGGACAAGACGCTGCTCTGAGCCGGACAGGCAAGTCATGATGCTGCGGCGGCAGTACTGCCGCCGCAGAGCTCAGGCGAGCAGGTCGCGCGGCGACCGCGCTCCAAACTCCGGATCACAGGTCTTGCGGTAGCGCTCAAGCATGCTGGACAGCAGGGCGTGAAGGCCGCGCACCGAGTAGCCGGCCTGGGGCAATGCCGCCAGCTTGCGCTGCGCGCGCCGGGTCGGCGGCGCGGCGGGTGGAGCGATCAGCGAGGCGTCTTCGGTGCCCGCGCCATCCCACTGGAGATTGCGGTCACGCCAATGCCGGGCCAGTGCGTGCTGCGTGGCCGGGCCAAAGCCAGGCGTTCCGTCTGGCGCAGCGCTTCCCATACCGTCTTCCCGGCTCCGCACAGGCGGCTGCTTCGGGGCCAGTGAACGCCGCGTGACCGAGGTCAGCCGGTCCAGGCTGAGCCGGTGTTCCCGCAACAGCAGGATTGCCGCATGGGCCGTCCGGTAGCGCTGGCCATCGCCGTCGCCTCCCCGGCGTTCCAGCCATGACAGGAAGGGGGCCAGGCTGGCTGCGGGAACCTGCGTGGCGTCCGGCCGCGCCGCCGCAGTTGCCGCCATTGCTTCGGTACCGTCCGAGACCTGCGCTGGCCAGAGCGCTGCGCCGGGGTACCCGTTGGCATGCATCCAGCGGAAGAGGGCGGCCAGCACCCGCATGCTGTGCCGCACGCTTGCCGGACTAAGCGGGCCGGTGAACGGACGCCATGCGCCCAGGTGGCGCGGTGCGCGCGGTCCGCACCAGCGGCTGGCCGGTTCGGGCTGTGCCAGGAAGCCCAGGTAGGCCCGGCGGTCGTCCAGATCGAGCTGGGACAGGCCCTTGCGACGCTCCAGCGCTGCCCAGAGCAGCAAGCGTTCCGCCTCCTTGCGGTAGGCCGAAAACGTGCTGCCGCTGTCGCCGGCGGCATCGCGCAGCCAGGCCTGGACCACGTCCAGGCCCTGGCTGTACGGGCAACTGGCGTCAAGGTCCAACGCGGGCGACGCGGTCATCCATTCGAGCGGCAACGGCTGGCGCATCCCTGGCCCCAGCCCGCCTTGCTCGACCAAAGTGCGGTTGCCGATATGCGCGCCCAGCAGCGGCTTGCCGTCCGGGTCCCGGAAGGCGGCGCGGTTCTCGCTGAGCCAGCGGTTGACGGCCGCGCCGGCCAGCGCGCCAATGCGCGGGACGGCTCGCCACCAAGCGCCGCCGCGTTGGTTCGCGAGCGCGAAAAGAGTATTAAGCGTCACAATTTCGGCTTTGCGCAGGCGCCGGGCCAAAGCCGGAGCAAACCACAACTCCACGCCATGCTGGGGGCGCGGCGCCGCCGTGCCCAGCCGTTCGAGCTCGGCCAGCGCGTCCACCCGGCGGTCCATGCCGCGGTTGGAGCGGCCGGGGCCGGCCAGCAGCAGTTCGGCCAGGTCTCCCCGGCCATGCAGGTGCGCAAGCTGGACCATCCGGTCGCGCAGGGCAAGCAGGATCCGCAGTGAAGACTCGGCCCCGTCTTCGTCGTCATCGGTTTCGTCGGCCAGGTAGCGGGGCACCACCATGGCCGCCGGCATGCCCTGGACATAGGCGCGCACCGCCGCAAATTCGCTGCGGGTGAGGCTGACCGTCATCATTCCAGGAATCATGGGCACGTATGCGCTGAATGGCTAACTTATTGATTTATAAGGCACTTGAAGCGAGCGAGAATTCATCGGCCCCAAAATGCATAGCGAAATACAATGCCGATAATTTTATGCGTGTTTTCACTGGAAAGTCATCCCCGCTGGCCTTGTGCGATCCGTATGCTGGCGTCAGGCAGTGCTCGGGGAAAACCCGCCGCAGCGCACCATCACCTTGCATTCGCCCTACGCGTTTCATATGCTGCAGGTCAGGAGTTATAAATACTTAGATCAGACTTCAGTCGCATCTAAGACTGTTTCTACATAAGCGTGTTAACACGCAAAACGGGGCGATCCGGTATCTCCACGGGAAGGACGGACCTGCAGCCAGACGGGAAGGCTGCAAGGCGGTCTGGAGCGATGGCGGATCGTATGGAACTGCAACCGCAAGATAGCGGAGCATTTCCGACAAGCAAGCGCGGATTGTCGCAGGGTCCGTACTTGCCGCAATAATAAGAGAGCGGCCATGGCCACCATCCTCTTGATCGAGCCTCACCCCCTCCTGCGCCTGGGTCTGCGCCATCTGCTGGCCCAAGCACACATTCCTGGTGACCTGATCGATATCGATCCCCTCGCCCCTGTCGATTCGGATTTGTGGCTGTACGATGCCGACCTGCTGATCTATGGTCTGCCTGCCGACCACGCCGGCGGCTGGACCATGCTGGAGGACCTGTGCCAGCGGCTACGCCCGCAGCGCGTGCTGGTCCTGAGCGATCAGGCGGCACCATCGCTGCCGGATGCGGGCTTGCCTGACCCGGTGCGCGGTTGCGTGGCCAAGAGCTGCAGCGCGGATGCGCTCGATGCGGCGGTGCGGCTGGTGCTGGCCGGCGGCGAGTGTTTCCCGGCGCGTGCCCAGGGCAGCCACGCCTGGCAACCGGAACTCGAAGCCGGCCATGCCCCGGTGGCAGGCAGCGCAGGGCAGGGCGAGGCCCGGGTTGTGGCGCTGCGCGCAGGCATCGGCGAAGCCGTGCTCGACCACGCGGTGCCCGCGCCCCAGCGCCATTTCCAGGCGCATGCGACGTACCACGAAACCCCGTCGGCCGGCGCGCACCTGCTGAACATCACCGAACGTCAGTATGAAGTGCTTGCGCTGCTGGCGCGGGGCTATCCCATCAAGACGGTCAGCCGCATGCTGAATATCTCGGTGGCCACCGCGAAGACGCATGCCTGCACGCTGTACCAGCGCCTGCACGTGCGCAACAAAGGCGAAGCCGTCTACGTTGCCCTGCAGAAGGGTGCCACGCTCAACTGGGCCGGGCCCGCCACGCCCGCCAATCCGGTGACCCGCGTGCCGGCGCCCGACCACACCTGCCAGGCTGCATGACTGGTGGCGGCGCGGGGTTCCAAGGGGGGCAGGCGCGGATCAGCGCGTGGCGCCAGAGCGCTCCGGGCCGGCCGCGCCTCATCCTTATTGCGCGCGGCTCTCGGCCAAAAGCATGAGGCAATGGCGGCGGCGGCTTGCTACCTTGTGATGAAAGGCATCTGCAGACACTTTTGCCGGCGGCCGGCGCTGCTCTGATGCCCTGCAAGGCGGGCCGCGCCGCGGCCCGGATCCCGACCGGGTGGCAAGCGCATCTGCGGCCCGGGTCCGCTGCCAGACCGAGTCAATGCCGACCTACCTCATCGCCAGCAATGAAATGATGTGCCGTGTCCTGGCGCGTCGCCTGAACGCACTGGACGTGCCGCAGCCGATCACGTGGCGCACGCCGCAGTGGCTGCATGAATCCATGAGCGCATCGACGCAGGCCTCGTCATCGGAGCCGTCGCCGGACCCGGCCGATATTGCGCTGATCGACTGCAGCGCGCTGGAGGGCGACCCGCGTGCGTTGCTGGACCAGCTGCAGGCACGCCTGGCGCCACGGCGCTGGCTGGTGCTGTCCGATCGCCTCGATGCCACGCTGATGCTGCATGCCGCGCTGCTCGGTGCCAGCGGGTGTCTCCTGCTGCCGGCTCCGCTCGAACTGGTCTGCGCAGCCACCGCGCTGGTCTGGGCCGGCGGCCAGTGCTTTCCGCGCATGGCGCTGTCACTGACGGGCGCCAACGGGACGACCGCCTCCCTCCTTTGAGCGAGCAGACCTACATCCACCGGAGGAGTGCGCATCGCACCCGATTGCCTATGCTTGATTCGCCCGGAGGCAGAAGCCAGCCCAGTTTGCAGGCAGGCCGCCCCGGGGAAGTAAGGGGGTCATATGGAGGCCGGACTGGAATTCCTCGTCGTTCGCGGCTTTGCTGTGCGCGAAGGCAGAGGCAAGTGGGCGTGCTGCTTTGAGATCAGGCTGGCTGCCAGCCTGGACGATGGTTGCCACGCGGGTGCCAATGAGGGCAGCGATGAGCCGCTGCTCTACCGCGGTGAGCTGCACGGGCGTCAGTTTGACTGCGAGCTGGCCGCCGCCGACGCGGCCCGCGCGGCCGGCGAGCGCGAAGCGCGTCTGCGTGTGGAAAGCCTGAGGGCGCTGATCATTGCTCAGCATCGGCATCGCGTGCCGCCGCCACTCGTAGCCTGAGCCTGCAGGCATCCCGCGAGCATCATGCACAGTGGCACCCGGCGGCCTCGCCGGGTGCCACTGTGCCATTCCCTTCGTGATCGCGCAGCTAGTGTCCTGTTCCGTAGATCGCTTACCAAAATGAAATCGTCCAGTTGGCCGTCAGGCTAGGCGCGAGGAGGCGCCATAGCCGTAGCCATGGCAACGACGAGCAACGACGCATGGCGGGCAACTGGGCGATTTCATGGCAAGGCATTTGCGGAACAGGACACTAGCCGGCGAGCCAAAAAAGAAGCCCGCCGACCGGGGGACCATGCGGGCTTTGAAGGCGTGCGGGCCATACTGCCCGCCCACACGTCTCCTTGACGATAACCAATCGGCTCGCCCTCCTCCATCAACCAGAAGCACCATGCGCGCATATTTGCGGCTGAGTGCCCCTGAACTGCCTGCCTGTTTGTGCGCCGTCCAACAGACTGGCCTGAACCGCGCGCGCCAAGATCGCCATTACGGCCAATGGCAGCAAGAATCTGGCTCGGGTTCAGGGGGAGACGGAAATGACTGGTGTCAGCGCTCGGCCTGCCGTATCGCACGTCAGGCACGCGCGCGGGCCCGGCATGGGCCGTCCGTACCCGCTCATGAAACGGCAGGGCAGGCGCGGAGGTCACTAGTGCACGGCGACACCAGGATGCGTGGACGGGGCGGACCGGGGTTGCGCGGCGGCAATCCGGTGTGGTCGCACGTCAACTGCCATATCGACCTTTGGATCGAACTGCTGCACGGGCTGGACCTGCCGCCGGTCGCGGCACTGGCCTGCGCGGTGCGGCAGGACTTCGAGGCCGACCACTTCACGCAGTGCCGCTTTCCGGATGCCGACCTGGAGCGGCTGTACGGCCTCACCGTGCACGCGCTGGCGTTCTACGACTCACTCGAGTCGCACGTCGCGGCACAGACCTCGCGCGGCCATATCGTCGTGATGGAGCTGGACAGCAGCCAGCTGCCGCCACCGCGCGGCGCCGGCTACCTGCGCCATTGCACGCCCACCTGCATTGCCATCGATGTGCTGATCCCGGAGGCCGGCGCGGTCGGCTACTACCACTCCGACGGCTACCACACCGCGACCGGCGAGGACTACGCCGCCATCATTCGCCTGGCACCGGGCGTGCGCAGTGCCGAGGCGCTCCCCTTCATGCATGCCGACGTGGTCCGCCGCAACGGGCACCCGCACGCTGCCGAGACGCTGCTCGAGGCCTCGCTGGCATTGCTGCGCTTTCACCTGAGCAACCGTCCGCGCGAGAACCCCGTCACCCTGTTTCGCGCGGTGTTTCCCCAGCATCTCGAGCGGCTGATGGCGCGCGGCGAGCCGGGCTTTCACCACTACGCGTCGGGCGTGCTGCGCCAGCTGGGCGCCAATTTCGAGCTGCTGGCGCGCTACCTGCGCTGGCTGGTGATGCACGGGCAGGAGGTGCCTGAGAAGGCGGCGCAAGCCTGCTACACCATGGCATCGGAGGCGATGGTGATGCAGTTCCGCCTGATGCGCGCGGTCATCAGCCGCAAGCCGGACCCTTGTGAAGACTGCCTGGACCAGCTCGAAGCCTCATACCTGGCCAGTGTGCCGTTGCTGGCCGCGCATTTCGGCGAGTTCACGCCATGAGCCGGCTGATCGAGCCTGCGGCGGGCAACCGGTGGCCTGCGTGCCGCCTCTGGCGCGCGGCACAGAACCGGTTTGATCCGGCGCCGGCGGCAACCCGGTGCATCCGCCTTTTGCACGATAGCCCGCATCTCATGCCGACAGCGGAGGGCATGCCATGTATCCAGCCTTGCGTGCCTGCCGTGGCTGACTAGCCCGGAACTGCTTCCAGCCGCGGGGCCGCCTCGCCTCGCGCGGCGGCGGCAGACATCGCAGCCGCCGCGGGCGCATGGTGCCTTTGTCAGCGCCCGCTTCACTCTCGCCTTTCCGTCCAACCTCCCGATGGATGACCGTTTCCCAGCCGTTCGCCTACTGTCGGAGCGCGCTGCCATGACGCTAAATAGAGGCACTGGCTTGCAAAGAGCGCCGCATCTGGGTCGGTGGCGCAGCCAGCCGGTTCTCGGATAGCAGTCATGCCGAGCCAGGCCGGCAGAGCATTGTTCCCGCACACGGGATTGGACAGGGGGTACGAAAATGATTACGCATCGATCGGATCTGCATGTCAATCACCTGCTCAGCGCACTGCCGCGCGGCGAGTGGGAGACGCTGGCGCAGCACTTCGAGCTGGTCCGTCTGCGCGCCGGTGAACTCCTGACTGATTCCGGCCAACGCATCGTCCACGTCTATTTCCCGACCACCGCGGTGGTGTCGCTGCTGTCGCTGCTCGAGGACGGCGCGACGGTCGAGATTGCCGCGGTCGGCAACGAAGGGCTGGTCGGCATCCCCGTGGTCACCGGCGGCGACACCATGCCAAGCCGGGTGGAGGTGCGCAGCCCCGGCATGGCCTATCGCATTCCCGCCCGCCTGCTGCGCGGCGAGCTGCCGCGCCTGCCCACGCTGCAGCGCGTGACGCTGCTGTACGTGCAGGCCATGCTTACGCAGATCGCACAGACCGCGGCCTGCAACCGCCACCACTCCCTGAACAAGCAACTGTGCCGCTGGCTGCTGCTTGCCATCGACCGGCTCAGCTCCAATGAGCTGGTGATCACCCAGCAGGTCATCGCCAACATGCTCGGCGTGCGCCGCGAAGGCGTGACCGAAGCAGCCGGCAAGCTGGAAGACCTGGGCCTGATCCACCACAGCCGCGGCCATATCACCGTGCTCGACCGCTGTGGGCTGGAGAAGCATTCTTGCGAGTGCTACAAGCTCGTCAAGCGCGAGTATGACCGCCTGCTGCCCGCGCTGGCCAGCGCCTGAGCGGCACGCTCCGGCGCGCGTGGCCTGCGAAGCGCGGCGTGCATACGCCGCGCCGATCCCATTTGAGGAGCTGTACTCGTGAGCAGACTGTCATATGCCGGTGGCCCGGCAGAGAGCGCCACCCCGCGCCGTGATGCCCAGCCGGGCGTCACGCAGGCGCGCGCGCTGATGGACCACCTCGGCTGGATCGCCGCGGCTGGCGTGGCCGGTGCGGCCGCAGGCTTGCTGGTGGCGCTGTCGGCGCCGCCGCAGTATCGCGCGCAGGCACTGGTGCAGGTCGAGGGGCGCGATGGCGGCATGCGCAGCGTCGCCCAGATGCAGGGCCCGGCGGCCTTCGACGCGGGCCTGCTCAAGAGCCGCGCCGTGGTCGGTCCGGTGGTGGAGCGGCTGCGGCTCGATATCACCGCGCAGCCGCTGCGTGCGCCGCTGGTGGGCGCGCTGGTCCAGCGCTTTTCCACACCCGGCCAGCCGCGCGGCACCTGGCCCGCCAGCCTGGGCTATGCCTGGGGGGGCGAGCGCCTGGTGATCGCCAGCATGACCGTGCCCGAGGCGCTGGTAGATCAGCAGCTCACGCTCGAGGTGCGCGGCGAGGGCCGCTACCGCCTGAGCCAGCAGGACACCGTGCTGCTCGAAGGGCAGGCCGCCGAGACCGCGATGGCCAACGGCATTGTGCTGCGCGTGGACAAGATCGAGGCCGGGCCCGGTACGCGCTTCCAGCTCACGCGGCACGACCTGGCCCGCACCGCCGAGTCCGTGCGCCGCGGGCTCACGGTGGAAAGCGAACGCAGCGAAACCGCGGCGAGCCTGGGCGGCGCGGCCGACCCCCTGACCGCGCCGGGCGGCACCGTACGCGTGAGCTGGGAATACCCGGACCGCCAGCTTGCCGCCCAACTCGTCAACGGGGTGACGCGCGCCTATATCGACGGCCAGACCGACAAGCGCCGCCAGGACGCGGCCGGCACGCTCGCGTTCCTGTCGGGCGAGCTGCCGCGCGTGCAGAGCGAACTCACGCGCGCCGAAGAGGCGCTCACGCGCTACCGCGCGCGCACGGGTTCGCTGCAGCCCAGCCGCGACGCGCAGTCGTTCCTCAGCAACAGCATGGAGTACCAGCGCCAGATCGCAGCGCTCAGGCTTGAGCGCACGCGGCTGCTCCAGCGCTTCACGCCCGAGGCCAACGAGGTCCGCACCGTCGACAGCCAGATCCAGCAGATGACTCGCGAGCGCGCGGAGATCGACGCGCGCATGCAGACCCTGTCGGCCTCAGAGCGCGAATCGGTGGCGCTCACGCGCGACGTCAAGGTGGCCGAGGACATGTACATGTCCTTGCGCAGCAAGGTCGAGCAGCTGTCGCTGATGCTGTCCGACAGCTCCACCCAGATGCGCGTGGTCGATGCCGCAATCGCGCCGGTCACACCGGTCGGTCTCGGCGCGTGGCCGTTCGCTTCCGCCGGCGCCTTGCTCGGCCTGTGCCTGGGCGTGGCCGCGGTCAACCTGCGCCAGCGCATGCGCCCGTCGGTAGCCAGCGCCGCCGATGCCGAAGAGCGCCTGGGCATGGCCATGCTGGGCGATATCGCCTTCAGCAACGAGCAGACCGAGCTGGAACGGCTGGTCGATGCCAAGCGCCGCCTGGGCATCGCCTCCGGCTTTGTGCTGCCGCCCAATGTGCGCCTCGGCTGGCCCGACTCTGTCACCAGCGTGATCGACGCCGCCACGGCGGCCGCCCCCGAGGACGAGCGCGCGCGCGCCGAACGGCTGCTGCGCCAGGGCCTGCACGACCAGTTCCTGCTGGCGCGGCGCGCCCCGCATTCGCTCGCCGTGGAAGGCCTGCGCACGCTGCGGGCGGCGCTGCATTTCGCGTTGCGTGATGCGCCCAACTGCGTGGTTGCGGTGACCAGCCCCGCCGCCGCCGCCGGCAAGACCTTCGCCGCGGTCAACCTGGCGGTGCTGTTCGCTGAAGCCGGCCAGCGCGTGCTGCTTGTCGACGCGGACCTGCGCCGCGGCCGCGTGGCGGACTGGTTCGACCTGCCTGCCGAACCAGGGCTGGCAGAAGTGCTTGCGGGCCGCAGCGCGATCGCCGACGCGGTCAAGCCGAGCGTGGTCAACGGCCTGTTCCTGCTCAGCCGCGGCGCGGTGCCTGCGAATCCGTCCGAGCTGCTGATGCTGCCCGCGCTGGCTGAATCCCTGCGGCTGTGCGCGGGGCGCTTCGACCTGGTGCTGGTGGACACGCCGCCAGTGATGGCGGTGGCCGATGCCACGCTGGTGGCCAACCTGGCCGGTTCCACGCTGGTGGTGGTGCGCGCCGATGTCACGGCGACGGCGCAGGTCGACGAAACACTCAAGCGCCTGGCGCATGCCAATGCGCGGCTGGCCGGCGGCATCCTCAACGGTGTTATGCCCCGGCGCAGCAACCGGGCGGACTTCAACACCATCAATCCCTATCTGGGCATGCCCCTGCCGCCGCCACAGCTCAGGCATCCGGCGCTGGCAAAGTCAGAAGCGCCCGGGCAATCCTGAGCGGCAGGACGTCGGCCGTACCCATTTCTGCGTGCGGTCCGTTAGTGTCCTGCCGCAGGAATGGGCCGCGGCGGCAACGCGATGGCGTGCAAGTCAGGTCAGCGCGCCGGCGCGAGGCCGCTATGGCGCGAGCAGGATATGGGCACCAACGACGTTGTTTGCAGCATCGGCACCGGCGCCCACCTTGATGGTGTAGTTGCCACCGGTCAGGTCCGTCGTGATCGAGTTGTTCATGAACGTGGCTGCCTTGATGATGCCGACCACCGATCTGGAGCCGAAGTTCTTGTGCGGATAGGAAAGCTTGTTGCCTGAGAAGCTGGCAACCCCGGCCCTGATATTGGGAAAATCGTCGCGGTAGTCAGGCCCGTGCGTGCTGATGAAGGTGTTGTTTTCGATCACGACGCTTGCCCCCGCATCGGCCGCCTGGAGCCCGACGCCACTGCTCCTGATGGTGTTTCCCCTGACGATCGTATTCACTGCCTTCATGTCGCCAATGCCTTCCGAGAAAGAGGGATAAACACCGCCGTCGATGGTATCGATCTGATTGTTTTCAATGACGGCTCCGGGCGCCGACAGGATGATCACGTAAGGGTGCTTGTTCCCGGCCCGGCCGACGAATTCCGAATTCCGGATGGTGACGTTCTCGGTGTTGCGGCCATTGTCGCCGCCGACGAACTGCGAGCCTTTGTTGTTCACGAAGCGGCAGGCATCGAAGACCATGTCTCCGGTTCTTGCGGTCACGCCGTCGGCCGGCGTCCCGTCTGGCTCGATATCCACCCCGGCGGCGGGCGCGTGGGTAGGGTAGGCCCCGTCGGTCAGGCCCGTGTTGCGGAATGAGGAGTTTGTGATGCGGAAGGATCTTGCCTGCATGATGCTCATGCCCTGACGGGCATTGTTGTACGAATCCACCGCGTGGATGGTGCCATTGAGATCGGCGGTGAAGTCGCCGCCGATGAACAGGCCATCGCAGGCAAAGTGATGGATCTTCAGGTGGCTGAGTTCATAGTTGGAACTCGCGTGCGTCTGGATGCCGAAGGAAGGCGTTTCACTCAGGGGCTTGCCATTCGCCGAGGGCGGCCGCGACAGCTTGTCGACGTTGCCGTTGAGCTCCAGGCCCGAGATCCTGAAGTTGCTGGCGTTCCTGATCTCGAACCCGAGCTGGTGCCTGGCCGAATACCATGATCGGCCAGAGAAGTGGTCGTTGGTGATGGTGAAGTTCCCCTTGAAGGAAACCACGGACCCGGTGCAGCCGATCAGGCTGAAGTTGCTGGCTTTCAGCAGCCGGATATTCTGGTTATGGTTCGTCCAGGGACCGCGGGTGACGGCGTAGCGATCGATGTAGTAGGTGCCCTTGGGGAAATATACGATCTGGCGCCTGGTAAACCGTTGATTGGAAATATCCGCCGCCATCATCTGGAAGGCCAGATATTCATCCGTGACGCCATCTCCCCTGGCCCCGTAGGAGGTGATGGACCTCACGGTGGCGCCGGGATAAGCCTGTTTCTCGGCGCTCAGGAGGGGGCAGGGATCCGCGCGTCCGGAAGGCTTCGTGGCCGCGGCGTCTGCCGCGCCTGCGCCCGATGGGTTGCCGGAACCTTGCCGGGTCTCATTCGCACTCCCGCTTGTCGCCCGGGATCCGGCCTGCGCGTAGCTCGGAAGCAGCAGGAACGAAGAACAGGCGACAGCGGAGACTGACGGCCAGAGGCGCTTCGATTTCTTTCGCTTGTGCGGAGCAGACATCATGTCCCCCTGAATGACCGCTGGCTGACCCGGCGGTATTTGCCAGTAGCTGTCACGACTTCACATGGCAAGCCCTCCGGTCCGGTAGCGGACGGAGGGCTTGCATGCCGGCGATAGTCCGGAGTCCTACGTATTTCTACTTCGTTGGTCGTGGTCAATGCCGGCTGAGCTTCCTCAGGCCCGCTTTGGCGGCTTGGCGCTGTACTCGCCAAGGTAACGGTATTTGCCGAAGTAGTAATGCGCCCGGTACCAGCGCCCCTCGATGCGCAGGCCGTTGAGCAGCACACCCTTGACGTCCGCCCCGCTCTGTTTGAGGGCCCGATACGATGCCTGCAGTTCGTTCACGGTGGTCTTCTCGGCGAGCGCCACCAGGAAGACCGCCGCAGCCTTGCCCGCCAGGATGCCGGCGTCGGTGGCGGCCAGGATGGGCGGGGTGTCGATCAGGACCAGGTCGTAGCGCTTGGTGAGTGTGTCGAGCAAGTTCTCCATGGCGGGGCTGAGCAGGACATCCGCCGCATGCGGCGGCTCGCTCCCGGTCGAGATGAAGTCCAGGCCGGGCGCGACCTCTCTCTGCACGACCTGTTCGAACGGCGCGCCCAGCAACAGTTCAGTGAGCCCGGGCGTGCGCTGGGCGCCAAAGCGGCGATGCAGCGATCCGCGCCGCAGGTCGGCGTCAATCAGCAGCACACGCCGGCCGCTGGCGGCGATCGCCGAGAAGTTCGCGCAGATAAAGGACTTGCCGACGCCGGGCGCCGGACCCGTGATGACCACGGTCCGGTTCTTGTTGCCGGCCAGCGCGAACTGCAGGGCGGTGCGGAAACTGCGCAGCGTCTCCACGGCGGGATCGTCCGGCTGCTCGCGTACCAGCAAGCCGCCACCGCTTGCGGCGTCCCGCGTCTGCGCTTCCTGCGGGGCGAAGGGGATCGTGGTGTAGACCACCAGGCCCGTCCTGCGCTCGATCTCGTCGGCGTCCGCGACGCCGCCGTTGAAGGCATGGCGCAGCACCACCGCAGCCAGGCCGGCGATCAGGCCGAGCACGACCGCCAGCGTGGCAATCACCTCGCGGTTCGGGCGGATCGGGCCGAGCGGCACTTCCGCCGCGTCGACCAGGCGCGAGTTGCCCACCTTGCTGGCCTTCATCAGCCTGAGCTGCTGCACATCGTTCAGCAGGGACTGCAGCATTTCGGTGCTGACCTTTACGTCGCGCATCAGGCGCAGCACGTTCTGCTCGACGTCAGGCAGCTTCTGGATGCGGCCCGCCAGGCCGTTGATCTGGGCGTTGACGCTGGCGATCTGGGCGTCGATCAGGGAAATGATAGGGTGGTTGGGCATGAAGCGCGCGTCCAGCTCCTGCCGCTTCTGCCGAAGCTCTTGCAGCTTGGTCTGGAGCTGGACCGACTGGTTCAGCATCAGTTTGGATTCCTCGGGCAGGTCAACCGTGCCGCGCTGGTTGCGCATGGCGTTGTAGCGGTTCTCTGAGGTCTCGACCTGCTGCTTGAGCTGAGGCATTTGCTGTTCCAGGAAGGCCAGCGACTTCTCCGCTTCGGCAGCCTTGCGCAGCACGTTCTGTTCGACATACGCGTTGCCGATCTCGTTGAGCGTGGCCGCCACCATCGCAGGGTCGTCGCCTTCCAGCGAGATGCCGATCACGCCGCTTTGCCTGCCGCGCTCGGTGATCACGAGCTTGCCCTGCAGGCGTGCGATGGCGGTGCTGCGTGGCAGCCGGCGCAGTTCGAACCTGGCGCCGGGGCGTGCGTCGAGCTGGCTCACCAGCAGGCGGACGGCGCCGGCCGGCGTGGCGATCGACAGGGGCGCGCCGACCTTGCCGCTGGCCCTGGCGTCGCCGCCATTGAACGACACCGAATAACCGCCGTTGCCGGTCGCGGTCAGGTCGATCCTGCGGTCTTCCATCGATTCCGGCACCTCCAGCTCCTTGACCGCAATCGATTCGCTGCCCCAGGCATAGCCACCCCAGCCGAACAGGCCCGGGTTGGACAGTTCGCGCTTGAAGTGCGCGATGGTCTGCCCGATCAACGGAAAGTAGCGCGGCTGCGCCTCGACATCCAGATGCAGGGATGCCACGGCCTTGCCCACCACCATGCGCGAACGCAGCAGCTCCATTTCCGCCGTAGCCGCCGGCTTGATGTCCAGCACCGGCGATATCGACGTGGCCAGCTTGCTGGCACCTCCGCCATTGCTCTCTTCCACCTGGACCACGATGTCGGTGCGGTAGACCGGCGAGGCCACCATGGCGTAGAGCAGGCCCAGCGTGACGACGAAGATGGCGACGCCGCAGAACGTCCAACGGTAGCGGACCAGAATGTCGAGGTAGGCGGTCAGGTCGACAGACTTGTCCTGGTCTGCGGCTTCCTCGATCGCGTCATCTCGGTTGGTTATCGTTCTCATGTCGCCTCCCTGTGGCTGTCAATCGACGCAATGGCGTGTTCCTGTTCCAGTTGCGACGACCAGGACAAGATTCCCTGCTTGATCATCTCCAGGACAATGCTGAACATCTGCTGCGAACTGCCGTACGGGTCGGGCACGTCGAGATCCATGCCTTCGCAAAGCCGGAACGTCTTGCCGCGCGACTGCGGGAAGCGCTGTTCGAGCGCTTCCCGCTGGAGGCTCTCCATGACCAGTACCAGGTCGGCGGATTCCACCAGGACGCTATCGACCGCGCGTGCCCGGTGGCCGGCGAGGTCGCAACCCTCGTGGGCCAGCAAGCGCACGGCGCGCGGATCGGCCGCGGCGCCGACAGGCGGCGCGAGCCCGGCCGACGTCACGTCGAAACCGGGCAGGGCGCGGTTGAGCAGCACTGCCGCCATCGGGCTGCGGCAGATATTGCCGAGGCAGACAACGAGGATGGTTCTGGGCATGCCTGTTTCACTCACTTGATCCCTGCCGCAGTGCCGATCAGCGACGTGGACGGCAGCAGCAGGCTCATCACGCGGCTCCAGCGAACCAGGTCGCGGGCGTCGACATAGACCACGTCTTTCGGCTCCAGCTCAAAGCCTTCGGCAATGGCGAGCGCCGCCGGCGAAGTGCCGTCCAGGTGGAACACCGAGGGTTCGCCGTTGGGCGCTTTGCGGATGACGAAGATCTGCTCCGCGTTGGCCGTGCCCGGGTTCACGCCACCGGCGTCACCGAGCGCCTCGTTCAGCGTCATGCGGCCATTGCGCATCAGCAGCGATGTCGGTTTCCCCACCTCGCCGGTCACGAAGATCTTGTTGTCCTCGCGCTGCTCCACGCGCACGATGTCACCGGAGCGCAGCATGATGCGGGCCGGATCGGTGCCCCTTGCCAGCAAGGCCGGGATATTGACGTACCAGCTGCGCTCGCCGCGCGTCACGCGTATGCGGCTGTTGTCGCCGGTCAGGTTCAGCACGCCGCCGGCACGGTTGAGCGCCTCGACCAGCGTCATCGGCGCATCGTCGATGGCGAGCATGCCGGGCGTACGCACTTCGCCGTCGACATAGACGCGCTGGCTGCGGAAGCCCAGCACGCGCACGGTCATTTGTGGATTGCGCACCACGCGGGAGAGGATGCGGGCGGTTTCGTCGCGCACCTGGTTGGCGGTCTTGCCAGCGACCTTGAGCGAGCCGGCATAGGGAAACTGGATGTCTCCCTGTGCGCTCACCACGTAGCCGGGCAGGTTGGAGCCACCGGTCGATGCGGGAATTTCGAAGCTCGCGCCGGGGCTGTAGGTCTGGGTTGGGAAGACCAGTTCGGGGTGGTCCCAGACCACCACTGAAATGATGTCGCCCGGGCCGATCCGGTAAGGCTGCGCCGGGGCATACAGCTCTTCGACGCGCTCATTGGCGGGCTTGATCTTGTGGCGCAGTTGGCGCACCAGATCGAGCGTGATCGGCGTCACGGTGGTGGTCGCGTTGGGCCCGACCGCCTTGACCGGTGCGTTGCTGTCGAAAACCATGCCGGGGGAGGCGGCGCATGCCGTCAGCAGTGCACTGGTCAGGAGAGGCAGCAGCGACGCCGCAGGGCCGCGGCGCCGCGGCTGGTTGGAGCGCTGGATGGCACAGCTGTAGATTGATCTCACGGCGATCTCCTCGCGAAGCGGGCAGGCAACCAGGCCGGTACTTCACCCACGATGCATTAATCGTAGGAATGCCGGCTGAAAGTCTCGGTGCGCTGACACACATTGCTTTCAAGCGAGAGCACCGACTACGGCACGACCGAAAGCAGCACGGCACGGACGGCGGTTCCCCTCCTCCATCAGGAGGAGACGGCCATCTGGATGATGGTGCCGCCACGGCCAGGCTGTAGTCTGCGGGAACACACAGCCGGCACGGCTGCATGTCTGGTCAGCGAATGGAGCATAGGCCACGGCCATGGGGGCAGCCCTGACGGGGCGCCCCGCAGTGTGCGGGGGGCAACAGTGAGCGCGGTTGCTGGGGGGCAGAATACTTAGAATCGGTGCAAGCGCCCGGTCAACCGGGTGGCAGCGCCAGGCGCAGCCGCGGCGACTGAGGTTCAGTGCCGGGAGGCGTCATCAGAACGAAGCGGAGACGGTCCTGGCAAGGCGCGCGGCCCCGGACAGCAACAGTTGTACGGCAGGATCGCGCAACGAAGCCAGCGTGCTTTTGATAGGGGTTCCAACGAAGACCGGCAAGACTGGCAGGTGCGCGCGGCACATCCGGCGGCCCTGCCGGCAACGACTTTTCCGATCTTCTTTCCGGAGAGACCTGGCATGCAAATGCAGATCGCCCGCAATGTATTCTGGCTGGTCTTCGAGCGTGGCCTGCAGGTGGTGTTCGGCATCGTGAGCGTGGCCATGATCGCACGCGCCGTCGGCCCCGAAGGCTTTGCCGAGTTCCAGTACGCTCAGTCGCTGGTGCTGATTGCATCGGCGGTCGCCCTGATCTGTGGCAATGAAGTGGTCATCCCGCGCCTGGTTGCGGACCAGGCGCCGGCCGCGCAACACCGGCTGCTGGCCCATGTATTCGGGCTGCGCGAGATTGCCGCCGTGGTGGGCTACCTGCTGCTTGTGGTGGTCGTGGCAATGACGGAAGACGACGAGGTCATTGTCGTGATCGTTTTCATCACTGGCATCCCCATGCTGTTCCGCGAACCCTTCGGCGCGGTCCGGACCTGGCTGCAGGCGCGTACCGACAGCCGCCCTGCCGTGATCTTCAGCATGGTCGGCCTCGCCTTCCGGATGATTGCGGTCTCCGGGCTCTACCTGGCAGGCACGGACTCCGCGCCGGTCTTTGCCTGGGTGGTGGCGGTGGAGTCGCTGTTGTTTGCCGTGCTGCACGCCCGCTACTACCGCAAGCGCAGCCCCCGCGTGGCGGTCGAGCTTGACTGGTCTCTTGCCAGGAAGCTGTTGCGCGACGGCACGGTGTTCTGGGCGAGCATGATCCTGATGCTCTGCGCCAAGCGCATCGATCAACTCCTGCTCAAGCCGCACATTTCCCTGTTCGAGCTTGGTGGCTATGCCGCCTCCATGCAGGTCCTCGACAACTTCATGATGCTCAGCGCGATCGTCGCGAGCTCGGTGGCGCCGTTGATGATCTACGCGCAGCCGACCTTGACGCTGGTACGGCGCAATGTGCTGTACGTCGTCGCCGGCATGGTCTTCATGGGGGTCGCGGGAGGCGCAGTGCTGGCTTACTGCGCGCCCTGGATCATCGCCCTGATCTACGGCGATCACTATGATGCCGCGGCCAGCCTGCTGCGGCTTTCCGCGATGGCATCCGGGCTGGTGTTCGCTGATGCGGCCCTGTCGCTGCTGGTGATCTACCTGCGCAAGCCGAACTGGCTGGTGGAGAAATGGCTGCTGGTGCTGGGCACCATGATCCTGGTGGATCTGATCGCGATCCCCATCCACGGTGCCCGGGGCGCCGTCTATGGCTATATCGCAGGCAATTTGGTAGCGGTGATTGCCGGCATCGGCTTCTTCATCCGCTCCCGTGAGCCGGTCGCAATGGAGCAGGCGGTGTGACCGGCAGGCGCGCCTGAGGCGGCCAACTCTTGCTTGGGGTTTCGACCATGGAATACGCATCTTCCGCGTGGCATGTCATCAGCGCGACGCTCGTGCTGATGCTGGGCGCACCCGTGGCGGTGAGCATGGGCCGCAAGTTCGGCACCCGGCCGAAATGGGGGCTGTTTCTCTATGTCTGGCACACCATTTTCTGCATCTTCTACGCCAAGCTGGTGATGGAGAGCGGCGGAGACGCCGCGGACTACTTCGAGGCGTCGCTGGCGCCGTCACCCGAGTTTGGCATCGGCACGCGCGCCGTGAGCTACTTCACGCATATCTTTTCCATCTACCTCGGCTTCTCGTACGTGGGGGTGTTCTTTGTCTTCAACATCTTCGGGACGATCGGCCTGCTGGCGTTTGACGCGGTGCTGCGCACGGTGACACAGGACAGGAGCCGATTCCTGCGCAGGCTGGCCGTGGTGATCGTGCTGCTGCCGTCGATCAGCTTCTGGAGCGCCGCCATCGGCAAGGATTCGGTCGCCTTCATGGCCACCAGCCTTGCGCTATGGGCAAGCATGTCCATGCCGCGCCGCAGCTGGCTCATGATCATCGCCATCGCCTGCATGTTCCTGATGCGGCCGCACATCGCGGCGATCATGATCCTGTCGCTCGCTGCCTCAATGGTGTTCTCGGCGAAGGTCCCCTGGAAGTGGCGGGCCGCGCTGGTCAGCGTGGCATTGGCCGCCTCCGCGGCTATCGTGCCGTTCACCATCCAATACGCCGGCCTGGAGATGCCGGCGGACGGCGATTCCATCGAGACCTATGTCGAAAAACGCCAGGGCTACAACCAGCATGGCGGGGGCGGCATCGACATCGGCAGCATGTCGCTGCCGATGCAGCTCTTCACCTATGTCTTCCGGCCCCTGCCGTACGAGGCAAACGGCATCTTCGGCCTGGCGGCGTCGCTGGACAACGTGGTGCTGCTGGTGCTCGCGGTGCTCGGTGTGTGGGGGATGATTCGCCGGCGAGGCGATCGCGTGGTACTGAGGAACGCGGCGTTTCTCTGGATCTACAGCGCCGGCACCTGGCTGATCCTGGCGCCGATGACGGCGAACCTGGGCATCTCCGTGCGGCAGAAGTGGATGTTCGTGCCGATGCTGGTCTGCCTGCTGATCTGCAATGTCAGGGAAAGGCAGGTCAGGCGCCGGGCTTCGGCCGCTGAGTACCAGCCGCTCGGTACCAGCCGCTGAGTTTCAGCCGCTGAGTTTCAGCCGCTTGCCGCCACGTCGGCCCGCCTGGCCATCACCATCATCCGCCGCCCACGCAACAATCCGCGCAGATGGGCGGCGTTGCCCCCTTACCCAGCCCTTGATCCAGTGCTCCGTGCGCGCCTGCCTTGCTGATCTGAGGCGGCTGCGTACTCCCTGTCTCGCGAATCAGTGGGTCGCTCTGATACCTCCACCGGCTTTGCCCTGGCACCAAAGCGGCGATTGATATAAATCCGCATCGGCTTCTCGACGACGAAATGCAGCAGGATGGCGATGCCGACCGTCAACGCCAGCAGCAACGCTGCCTGCGCTACCCCCGGCAGGGCGGCAAGGCTCGCCATCTTGCCCCGCGCGAAGGCGAACATGTATTGCGGAATGCGCTGCACGATATAAATGCAGTAGGAGACCTCGCCGAGGAAGACGAGGCTGCGCAGCGACAGCACGCGGGTAAGAGCATCCTTTTCGTAGGAGAGGAAGAACACCAGCCCGGCCGCGCCGGCGACGAACAGGACATCCAGCCCCAGTCCGACGCCGAGCACGCAGACAGCCAGCGACAGCATGCCGCCAGCGGCGAAACCGTTGTGGCGCGGCATCGCTTCGCGCAGCCGGCAGAGCAGCACCCCCAGCAGGAATTCCGGAACCAGCCGTGCCACGCCGCCGCTCAGCGACAGATGGTCGGGCGCGGTGGCTTCCACTGCCGCGAGGGCCGCCAGGGCCAGGCAGCCGGCCATGGCGATGCGGGCCTTGTTCAGGCGTGGCGCTGCCAGCAGGAACAGCGGGAAGAAGACATAGGCAAACCATTCGGCGCTGACCGACCAGCCGACGTCATTCCACCCGCTCGGCCCGGCGTACTGCCACGCGCCCAGCATCAGCGCTTCCGGCACGAAGCTGGACAAGGTGTAGTTGCCCGTGCCGACGGTGTGCGTATGCAGGCCCAGGTCGCGGACGATCACAGCAAGCGCGAAGGCGAGCAGGCAGAAGAGGTAGACCGGGTAGATGCGGGCGATCCGCGCCACGATGAACTTTTTCCACTGCAGCTGCTGCCCCGGCGCCGGATCGTAGTTGTAGGCGAGGATGAAGCCGCTCAGGATAAAGAAGCCGTCGACGCCCAGGTAGCCATGATCGAAGTACGTGCTGGTGAAGCCGATGTTGAAGAGCATGGCGTCCTGCTCGTAGACATGGAAATAGTGCCTGCACAATACCCATAGGGCCAGGAACAGCCGCAGGCTGGTGAGTGGCTTGAATTGTTGCATCGAACGCTCCCGTTTCTGTCAATGCCGAAGCCGGCTGGTGGCCGGTCTGATAGTCGTGGGTCTGCGCCTGTTGCTTCCGTCACCGCCGCACGCCGGCCTCGGCTGGCGATGTACCGCCTGCAGGCGCAGAGTGCTAATCGGCGGGGCTTTTCGCCTCCTGGAACGCCGCCGCCGGAGGATGCGGTAAGACCCCGGTGCGGCTCTCGGCCAGGGGCTGCGGCACGGCGGGCGCATCGAAGGCACGGCTGCCGCCTTCCGCGGCGTGGCACCGGCTGATATGCCGCGCGATGCGGGGCGCGGCATACTTGGCGCCATAGACAAAGCGCAGTACCGGCCCAAAGCTCAGCGCCGACGCCGGTCCGGTGATATAGAGTCCCGGCATGGCGGATTCGAAGTTGCGCGACACGTCCGACCAGCCATCGACGAGCGACAGCGCGCTGACGATTTCCGGCGACAGGAAGGCATGCCTGGCCAGGTCGACCTTGAACCCGGTGGCGGCGACGACGTGGTCGCCGGTGATGGTTGCCGGTCCGTTCTCACCGTTTACCTCCAGCACCACCTCGTCGTTGCGGATCGCGACGTGCCGGACCGTGGTGTTCATCCGGAGCTCGATCTTGCCGGCCACCCGGTCACGCAGCCACCACGCCCCGGAGGGGCCGAACGAGGCCTCGGCGATGCGCTTGCGCGTTCGCTGCCCGACGCCCCGGAACAGGTACGGGAACTCAGACAGGACATAGGGATACCAGCCCTGGGCCAGCCCGCCCTCGGGACGCAGCATGCGCGACAGCAGGCTGCGTCCGACCTCCGGATCTTCGTTCCAGGAAATGATGCCGCCCCGGACCAGCACACGGACATGGGCGCCCAGTTCGTTGAACAGTGCCGCCAGGCCAAGCGCCGACTGCCCGCCGCCGACGATCACGATGCGCTTGCCCCGGGCCCATGCCAGGTTGCCGATCTCACCTGAGTGCAGCACATGCGGCCTGGGCAGCCCCTGCAGCACCTTCGGCGTCTGCTCGAACCCCTTGAGCCCGAGGGCGACCACCACGCGCCGTGCGGCCAGGGCGCTCCCGTCGCTCAGGGACAGGAGGAAGCCGTCGTCCTGGCGGCGCAACTCCGTGACGTCCACCGGGCGGACGTGGCCAACGAGCTGCGACTGGAACCAGAGCCCGTACTCGACAAACCGTTCAAGCGGCAGGCGCATGCCGATGGGGGCATAGGGCAGGTGCATGAGGCGGCAGTAATCCTCCAGCCGGTAGCCGGCGTGGGGCGCGTACAAGTCGGAGGCGAAGGCCTCCGATCGCATCAGCATCCCGGGCGGCATGAAATTGCGCCAGGCCAGCATGGGTTCCCCCAGCACCTGGTGGGGCACGCCGGCGTCGCTGAGGTGGGCCGAGATCGACAGTCCATACGGGCCAGCCCCGATAATCGTAGTGTCTGTGGTCGAGATCATTGCTGTTCCTGTTGGACCTGGTCGCGGCGCGTGGAAGGAAACCAGCCGCTCCAGTGCAGCAGGAAGCGGTCGAGCGGCATGCTCAGGCAGTAGTGTTGGATGGCAGGCAGCGGGTCATCCCAACGGAAATAACCGTCGAAAATTCGCGCGCCGTGGGGCATCAGGCTGCGCGGCGCGGAACGGAGGAAGGTCGCGCGCCAGACCGCGCCGCCGGGCGGGGGCGTGGCCGCCGGCAGGTCGGGCAGGCCCAGTTCATGCCGGTAGGCCGCCAGCGGGATATTGACCCCGCACAGCGTGGCGATCTCCTCCTGCCAGTCGATCCGCCCGACGGTCGGCTCGATCATCACGAAGCGCCGGTGGATCTCGTCCCACTTGTATTCCATGCTGCCCATGCCGTAGAAGCTGGCGCGCTCGGCGAAGGCCAGCGTGATCGGCTCCAGTTCCTCGCTGGCTTCGGGGGCCGCAACGCAGACGGCGGTGCTGCCGATTTCCGGCGGCCAGCAGGCGAGCTTCCTGCCCGTGAACACCGCCGCGGCCTTGCCATCCATGCCGCGGTAGAAGAGCGTGAAATGGATATTGCTCTGCGGGCCTTCGATCCATTCCTGCGCTACGATGCCGCCAGGGGTGCGCAGCATGGCGCGGGCGTGGGCTTGTCCCTCGGCAAGCGATTGCACGCGGATTGCGCGCTCCTTTTCCCCGGTCAGGGCCTGGCGCTTGTCGTCGGGCTTGATCACGGCGGGATAGCGCAGGCCGGACAGCAGGGGCACGTCGAGTTGTCCGTTCATGATGACCGTGCGCGGCACCGGGAAGCCGTTCTCTTCGGCAAAGCAATGGAAGGCCGACTTGCTGCTGAGCATGCGCACGCCTTGCGCCGGCGGCACGCAGAACCGGAACCATTCCGACAGCTCATCCCGGTTTTCCGAGACGCTGTGCACGGCATCCTCGTCGGTCAGGAACAGGACGGGCCGCTGGCCGAGACGCCGGGCCAGCGCAATCAGGTCTTCGGTGAATTCGCGCCCGACCAGGCTTCGAATGATGTGCCGGCGCGCATGGCGGGACCAGGACGCCGGCGTGGTGTGCCCGGTGTCTGCCAGGAGGACGGGAATCCCCTTGCCCGCCAATGACCGCACTAATCCAAGCCCGCCGAGTTCGCCGCCGACGACTACCGCCGCGGTTGTCTCTGCCGGATCCAGCGTGCTTTTCATCATGATTTCCGGGAAGTGTTAGGCGCTGCACTGAGGCCGGAAGGGGCCAGAAAAAGGGCAGGAAGGGGGTGCCTGGCGAGGTCCGCACGGTCTGCCCGTCGCGTCGATACCGGTGCCCGGCATGCGCACAAGTCGACGAATGCAATCTAGATCGATGCACATGGCTTATCCGTACGAGGACACACACACCGTTTGAAACATCCAGCACGGTCCTGCCGTCCTGTCGACACGGGTGCCGGCAATGCGCACCGGGTCGGCACTGGCAAGCTACCGCGACGCAAACGGGTGATCCGTACGGGGGCACACACATGCCGGCTTTTCCAACACTCGCGCACGGCAGCCGGCGTCACCACAGGCCGGCTACCTACCGAAGGATGATTGCGGCTCCGCCCTAAGGCTAATGTCGGGGCGCTGCATCCCGGCGCCAAATACCAGGAGCCATTGCACCCGATCGCCAGGGAGGAAGACATGTCCTGTCTGTTGCCAGAGACCGCCGCGCGGGAGAGCCTGGTCATCATGGTCACTACAACCGAGCCCGCAGGCTGGGAGCGGTTGGTGGTGCAGCGTCTGCAAGCCTCGGGCACGTGCCGAGTGGTCGAGCGCGCGCTTGGCGCCATGAACGCGCTGGAGGAAGCGAGCGGCACTGCCGATCGGGCGAAGGCGCTGCAGGCGGGCGGGCCGGTGACCGCCATCGTCGACCTGACCGGCAGGCTCGATACCGGCTGGAGCCGCCACGCCGCAGAGGGCGTGTGGCGCCTGTGCGACGCGCGCGGCCTTGCCCCGGGCGACCCGCACCACGGCCTGGAGACCCACGCTAGCGGTGCCGGCATCCGCCTGCACCTGGTGGCCTGGACGCCCTCGCATGCGGTCATGGTCGATACCGCGTCCGGCTATGCCGAACCCTGCGAGAAGGTTCGCCCCGAACGGCTTGCCGTCATGGGTGCGTCGCTGCTTGACGGCGCCCTGCGCGAGATCCGCGCCCTGGGTGGACTGTCGGGGCGCCAGGCGTGGACGGGGTGCCATGGCCGCGTGCCGGCATCGCGGCGCCTGCTCTGGCGCCTGCGCGCCCTCGGCAGTCACGCCATCATCCAGCTCAAGGGATTCGTGCTGGTGGAGGAATGGATGGTGGGCATCGTCGAGATGGCGTTTGCCGACGCCGTGCGCGCGCAGCGCCTGCCGGTGCGCTGGCTCGGCACTCGCATGCCGTCGTACTGCTGGGCCGATCCTTTCGGCGTGCCCGGCAGTCCGGACGAGATCTATTGCGAGGAAGTCGACTTGCGGCAGAACATTGGCCGCATCGTCAGGCTCAAGCTGGACGCGCACGAGGCGCCGTCCAGCGCGGGGCAGGTCGATCTCGGGCTGCCGGGGCACCTGTCGTTCCCGTATCTGTTTCGCCATGACGGGGCGCTGTACTGCGTGGCGGAGTCTTCGCAGAGCCGGCGCTGCGTGCTGAACCGGCAGGAGGAAGGCGGGCGCTGGCAGCAGGTCGCGGTGCTGCTGGAGGACGTGGCCGCAGTCGACCCGACCATCTTCGCGCATGAAGGCCGTTTCTGGCTGTTGTACACCGACGTCGCGATGGGGCAGTTCGACAACGTATGCCTGTGCTATGCGGATAACCTGCTCGGCCCCTGGCAGCCGCACCCGCAGAACCCGGTCAAGTTCGACCACGGCTCGGCGCGCGCGGCCGGCTCGGTCATGCGGGAAGCAGACGGGCTGCTGCGAGTGGCGCAGGTCTGCAAGACCGGCTACGGGCAGGCCATCGCCGTCAACCGCATCGTGCACTGCACGCCCGAGTTCTATCGGGAGGAGACGGTGGGGGTCATCAGCCCGGCGGGGGATCGTGTCAACCCGCACGGCTTGCACACCTTGTCGGCGTGGGGCGGGCGCGTCGTGGTGGACGGCAAGCGCCATGGTTTCAATGGCGGCGTGCTGTGGCACAGGATCGTGTCGCGCGCCGCCCGCGCCTTGCGCCTGCCGCTGCCTACTCGAACCCCATCTCGCGCAGCATCACGGCGTTGACCTTGCGCACGTCGTACTTGGACTCGGCGATCTGACGCGAGCGCTGGCCCATGCGCACGACTTGCTCCCAGTCCTCGATCAGCTGCATCATGGCCTGCTCCAGCGCGCCCACGGACTTGACCGGCACCAGCAGGCCGTTGTCGCCGTCAACCACCGTCTCGCGGCAGCCTGGCGCATCGGTGGTGATGATGGGACGGCCCATCGCCATGGCTTCCAGCACAGAGCGCGGCGTGCCTTCACCGTAGGAAGGCAGCACGTAGACGTTGCAGCCGGCAATGGCGGGGCGCACGTCGGACAGGCGGCCGAGGAAGTCGACGGTTCCGTCCGCGACCCATGCGTCCAGCTCGTCCTGGGCGATGGCGTCGGGGCTGGCATCGATCCAGCCCACCAGGCTGAAGCGCGCACCGGCGCCCCGCGCCCGGATTCTTCGCGCGGCCTCGGCATACTCGCGCACGCCCTTGTCGCCCAGCAGGCGGGCGATCAGCAGGAAGCGCGGGCCGTCGTCGGGCAGGGGCGCGACCTCGAAGCTCGCCACGTCCACGCCGGAACCATTGACAATGCACGAACGCTTGCCGGCCGGCAGGATTTCCGCGCGGCGGAACAGCGCCTCGTCATCGGGATTCTGGAAAAAGGTCGTATGGGCGCGGCTGAGCGCCAGCGCGTAGAGCCGCTGCACCACCGCGCGCAGCCGGCTTCTGCCGCTGTCCTCGCGAAAGGCATAGCCCAGCCCGGTGATCAGCGCGAAGCGGCGCGGCACGCGCGCCAGCCAGCCCGCCAGCATGCCGTAGATCACCGGCTTGATGGTGTAGCTCATCACGCAGGCGGGCCTGACCCGCCGCATCAGCCGATGCAGGGCGAGCAGCGTGCGCGCGTCGGCCAGCGGGTTCATCCCGGTACGCTGGAGCGGGACGTGATGCACGACCACGCCACGCGATTCCAGCGCGGCGCGCACCTGGTGCCCCGCTGGCAGGTCGGGCGCGGCGATATGCACCTCCAGGCCCTTTTGCTGCAGCGCTGCGATGAGCGGGCCGCGAAACGCGATCAGTGACTCGGCATAGCTGGCGATCATCAGGAAACGCATGCGGGACTCCTTTCCTGTGCGGTCTGGTGCGCGAGCCATGCCTGGAACATCAGCACGCACCAGAGCTGATGCTGCCAGTTGCGCCGCCCGGAAAGATGCTCGGCCCAGCGCTTGCGTATCGGCTCCGTGTTCAGGTAGCCCTCGCGCCGCAGGCGCCGGGGATCGATCAGGTCCTCGGCCCAGTCGCGCAGCGGCCCGCGCAGCCACGCGTCGATCGGAATGCCGAAGCCCATCTTGGGCCGCTCGATCAGCGTGCGCGGCACATAGCGGTCCAGCACCTGGCGCAGCACCCATTTGGTGGTATAGCCCCGTGCTTCCCTGCGCAACTTGTACGCCAGCGGCAGGCGCCACGCGAATTCGACCACGCGGTGGTCGAGGAACGGTATGCGGGTCTCAAGGCTGTGATGCATGGCTGCGCGGTCGACCTTGGCCAGGATGTCGTTGGGCAGGTAGCTCAGCATGTCCAGCGCCATCATCCGCTCCACGTCGGTCAAGGCGCTGAAGGCCTGCGCGCTGCCGTCCAGCACCGTGGCCGCCTCCGCGCCGCCGACGACGAGCATCTCCGGGTGGGGCCAGTGGGACACCATGCCGCGGTACAGCTCGGCCGACGAGCGCGCCGCCATGACGCCGGCGCCCTTGTGGATCTTCTCGCCCACATTGGCCCAGCGCGAGGCGACGGGGAACGCGGCTGCGATCCGGTTGATGCGGTCTGGCGGGCATCGTGTCAGGCTCCATGCCGCAGCTGCCCGTAGCGGGGCGGGAATGCGCGAGAGCCGGGGCCACAACTCGGCCGTGATCTGGTAGCGGTTATAGCCGCCGAACAGTTCGTCGCCCGCGTCGCCGGAAAGCGAAACGGTGACATGCCGCCGCGCCAGCTCGCTGACCAGCAGCGTCGGAATCTGCGAAGAGTCGGCGAATGGTTCGTCGTAGATCCGGGGCAGGCCGGGGATGACCGCCATCGCATGTTCGGGCGTGACGTACAGCTCGGTATGGCTCGTGCCAAGATGCCGCGCCACCGCCTTCGCGTGTGGGGCTTCGCTGTAGTCGGAATTATGAAAGCCAATGGAGAAGGTGCGGATAGGCTGCGACGATTGCGACTGCATCAATGCCACCACCGTCGAGGAATCGATCCCGCCGGACAGGAAGGCACCGAGCGGGACGTCCGCCATCATCTGGCGGCTTACCGCATCACGCAACAGCATCTCCAGCTGGTCCACGGCTTCGTCCGGGCTCCCGGCGAAAGGATGCTGAACGCCGTCAAGCGCGGCCTCGGCACCGGACCAGTAGGGCCGCAGCACGGGCTCAGGCGCCCCCAGCGAGACCGTCAGCAGATGCGCCGGCGGCAGCTTGGCGACATTGTGGTAGATCGAATGGCTGCCGCTCACATTGTTGTGGCGCATATACAGGCACAGCGCGTCGCGGTTGATGCGGCCCTCGAACGCCGGGTGCGGGCGCAGCGCCTTGAGTTCCGACCCGAACAGGAAGGCACGGCCCCTGCCGGTTGCCTGCCAGCCGTAGTAGAGCGGCTTTTCGCCGAGCCGGTCGCGCGCCAGTGTCAGCGTGCAGGTCCGCCGGTCCCACAGCGCAAACGCAAACATGCCCACGGCGCGCCGGACCGTGGCCTCGGCGCCCCAGGCGTCGATGCCGGCAAGCAGCGTTTCGGTGTCGGAGTGGCCGCGCCACCGGGGCGCGACGCCGGCACGCTCCAGCTCGGCGCGGATGTCCAGGTGGTTGTAGATCTCGCCGTTGAAGGCAATGACATGGCGGCCGCTGGCGGCGGTCATGGGCTGGTGTCCGGCCGCGGACAGATCGACGATCGCCAGGCGGCGGTGGGCCAGCCCGAACGGCTGGTCCGGATCGCACCAGGTGTCGCCATGGTCCGGTCCGCGGTGGCGGATCTGGTTGGCCATGTCGGCGAGCAAGTCCGCCCGGTCGGCGAGGGTGGCGGGCAAGCCGCCAAGAAATCCTGCAAATCCGCACATGGCTATGTCCCGGTTGTGCTCAGGCGTTCAGTGCCTGCTGCATCTGCACGTACCAAGGCATCGCCTCGGCCAGCCCGTCGCGGACGCGGTGGGTGGGCAGGTATCCCAGCAGGCGTTGTGCCTTGCCGATGTCGGCCTGGCTGTGGCGCACGTCTCCGGCCCGGAAGCCGCGATAGACCGGCTCGGTGCCGGCGGCGACGCCGTAGGGCCGCAGCCCGTCGCGAAGCAGCTCGAACAATGTGGCCAACGTGGTGCGGTCGCCGACCGCCACGTTGTAGACCTGGCTGTCCCCCTCGCAGTGGTCGCTGGCGGCGGCGAGCAGGTTGGCCTGCACGGCGTTCGCGACGTAGCAGAAATCGCGGCTGGTTTCTCCGTCGCCGTTGATGTAGACGGCCTCGTGCCGTAGCAGGGCTGCGATCCATTTGGGAATCACCGCCGCATAGGCACCATTGGGATCCTGGCGCGGCCCGAACACGTTGAAGTAGCGCAGCCCAGTGGCATGCACGCCGTAGCATCGGTGGAAGACGTCGGCATACAGCTCGTTGGCGTACTTGGTGACCGCGTAGGGGCTCAGCGGCTTGCCGATGCGGTCTTCCACTTTCGGCAGGCCCGGGTGGTCGCCGTAGGTGCTGCTGCTCGCCGCATAGACGAAGGTACTGACCTGCGCGTCGCGGGCGGCGACCAGCAGGTTCAGGAATCCGCTGATATTGACGCTGTGAGTCGCGATTGGGTCTTCCAGGCTGCGCGGCACGGAGCCGAGCGCCGCCTGGTGCAGCACGAAGTCCACCGGGTACAGGCCGTTGGCTGCGCCCTCGCGCCCGGGCGCGCAAAAGCGCATGGCGCTGCGGCAGTGCTCGAGGTTGCGGATATCGCCTTCGATAAAGCGGAAATTGGCCCACTGCCGGGGCGACACCAGCGCCTCGACCTCGATGAGGTTGCGGCGGTGCCCGGTGGAGAAGTTGTCCAGGCCGACCACGCGCTGGTCGAGGCGCAACAGCGTTTCCAGCAGGTTGCTGCCGATGAATCCGGCGACGCCGGTGACAAGCCACGTGCGCGGCGTGGCGGCCAGGCGGGCCTTGAGGTGCGCGTAGGCGTTCTCTTGCATGGGGACGGTGGTTCCGTTGCGCCGCTTCCGGCGGGTTTTCCGTGCGTGACCGCAAGGCGGCTACAGGCGTGCGTCGATTTCGCTCCTCGGCAGGATGCCCTTGACGTCGAACAGCACCGCATGCGCCTTGCCGAGAGCCTTGATCGCCCGCACGCCCATGGTGACGAACTGGTGGTGCGCGACCGCCAGCACGATGGCGTCGTACTGGTCGTTGCGCGGGGCCTCGCGCAGGCAGGACAGGCCGTATTCGTGCTCGGCGTCTTCGATATTGATCCACGGGTCGTAGACATCGACCTGAGCGTTGTAGCTGCGCAGCGTGGTCACGATGTCCACGGCCTTGGTGTTGCGCACGTCCGGGCAGTTCTCCTTGAACGTCAGGCCGAGCACCAGCACGCGGCTGTCGAGCACCGGAATGCCCCGGCGCAGCATCAGCTTCACCACCTCGTCGGCAACGTGGATCGCCATCTTGTCGTTGATGCGCCGGCCTGCCAGGATGACCTGCGGGTGATAGCCGACCTCCTGCGCCTTGTGCGTCAGATAGTAGGGATCGACCCCGATGCAGTGCCCGCCGACCAGGCCCGGGCGGAACGGCAGGAAATTCCACTTGGTGCCGGCGGCCCGCAGCACTTCGAGCGTGTCGATGCCCAGCTTGTGGAACAGCAGGCTGAGTTCGTTCATCAGCGCGATGTTGACATCGCGCTGGGTGTTCTCGATGACCTTGGCCGCCTCCGCCACGCGGATGCTGCTGGCGCGGTGCGTGCCGGCCACGATGATCCTGCCGTAGAGCTTGTCGATGGCCTCGCTCGCCTCGGGCGTGCTGCCGCTGGTGACCTTGCGGATATCCGGCAGCCGGTGCTCCTTGTCGCCGGGGTTGATGCGCTCCGGGCTGTAGCCGCAGAAGAAGTCCACGTTGAACTTCAGGCCGCTGTGCCTCTCCAGCACCGGCACGCAGATTTCCTCGGTGGCGCCCGGGTAGACGGTCGATTCGTAGATCACCACGGCGCCCGGCGCCATCGCCCTGCCCACGGTCTCGCTCGCCAGGATCAGCGGCGTCAGGTCGGGGCGCTTGGCCCGGTCCACCGGTGTGGGCACGGTCACGATAAAGACCTGGCAGTCCCTCAGCGCTTCGGGATCGTTGCTGTAGCGCAGGTGGTGCGCGCTGCGCAGCTCGTCCGGGCTGACCTCCAGCGTGGCGTCGTGGCCGGCGCGCAGTGCTTCGATGCGTGCGGCATTGACGTCGAAGCCCAGCACGGGCTGCTGCTTGCCGAACTCCACCGCGAGCGGCAGGCCGACATAGCCCAGCCCTATGATGGCGACTTGTGCGTGACTGAGTTCCATGACCGTGATCTTCCGAGTAGTCGAGCCTGTCGTCGTCGGCATGGAAAGGCAGACTCGTTGAAATTATCGTGCGCGGGCGGCGTGCCGTGCGCGGCGGTTCGTGTCTTGACGTACACAAGCCCGCAGCCGTGCGGCAGTGGTGGCCCGCGTCATGCCATGCCGATTTCGCTGGTGGTGGTTTCTCCGGATGTGCCGGACAGCAGGCGTTCCCAGTGCGTGCCGATTTCGCCCGGCGTGAACCTTTGTGCGTGACGGCGGCCCGCTTCGGACAGGCGGGCCGCCAGTTCGGGACTGGTGATGACCGCCGCGATCCCACGCGCCAGCGCGGCGGGGTCGTCGACCGGACTGAGCTGGGCGTTTTCTCCGTGAGTGAGCATGGCCTTCACCCCGGTCTCGCAGTTGGTGGCGACCACCGGCAGGCCATATGCCATCGCCTCCAGCAACACCAGCGAAAAGCCTTCAAAGCGGGAACTGAGGCACAAGAGAGAGGCGTCGCGGTACACCGACTCGATATCGCTGCGTGCCGGTTCGATGTGTACGCAGTCCTGCAGGCAGAGCCGGTCGCGCAGCTGTGTCAGGGATTCGAGCAACTCGCCGTTGCCCACGATCCGCAGCCGCCAGTCCGGAAACGTCGTGGCGATGGGCACCCACGCTTGCAGCAGCACGTCGAAGCCTTTGACGTCGGCCAGGCGCCCCACGGCAACAGCGGTGCGGGACGTGCGCGCAGCCGGCTCGGCGGGGATGGGGAAGGTCAGGATATTGGGGATGACGTCGATATTGGTGCAATGCAGGCTGCGTACCCATTTCTCGCGGTCCAGCTCGGTCAGCACCACGATCCGCTCGCAGGTGCGTGCGGCGAGGCGGCGCGCGATGCTGCGCAGCGGCAGGCCCAGGTCCTGGTCGAAGTTGCAATGCTCCCAGGCAATGCGGCGCATGCCCAGCCCCAGGCATGCCGGCAGGGTGAACAGCGTCAGCAAGGGGTCGACTTCCACCAGCACCGCAATCTTGTGCTGCCGGAGGTAGCGCCGCAGGCGCGCGATGGTGGGCAGGAATTGCGAACGGAAGGAAGGGCGCCGATCGAACAGGGCGTCGTGCCGGACCGCCGGATCGAGCCGGAAGCAGCTGCGGGGATCGCACAGGCTGAGGATGTGGATGTCGTGGCCGCGCCGCGCCAGCTCGTTCGCCACCGTGGCGGCCATGCGCTCGGCCCCGCCGAATACGTTCAGCGTGCCGGTCAGGAAGCAGATCGCCGGCGCCGCCGTCGCGTCGGCGTCCTGGTGCCGGCCCGGGCTACTGGTAGCGCGCGGCCGCATCGGTGGCCTCCACGTGTGGCGCCGCGCCGGCGCTGGCGAGCCTTGCATACAGGTGCAGCCACTCGCGGGCAATGACCTCGATGTTGAATGCCGCCGCGATATGCTGGTGCCGCGCCGCTTCGTCGACAGGCTCACCGCGCCCGTGCGCGACCGCGTCGCGAATGGCGCGCGCCAATGCCGCGGTATCGCCACGAGGGACCAGGGTGCCGATGGTGCCGAGCATGGCCGGGACGCCCGAGGCATCCGTGGCGACCACCGGGCATCCGCACGCCAACGCTTCGCCCACGACCAGCGGCATCCCTTCGATCAGGGACGACAGCACGAACAGATCCGCCGCATTCAGCAGCGCCGGCACGTCCGCCCGCTGGCCCAGCAGACGCACGCGCCCGCTCAGCCCGTACTGTGCGATGCGCTGCGCCAGGGCATCGCGCAGCGGCCCGTCGCCAGCGATCATCAGCAACGTGCCGGGCCCGGGGCACGCCTGCGCGAAGGCATCGATGAGGTCGGCCTGGGCCTTGTCCGGCACCAGCCGGCCAACGTTGAGGACGAACCGGTCGCCCGGGCCCAGGCCGAGCCCGGCACGGGTGGCGGCGCGCTGTTCAGCGCTGGGCCGGTAGCGGGTGGTATCGAAGCCGTTGGGCATGTAGATGATGCGCGTCTCAGGGGCCGCCCGCACCTCGATCATGCGCTGCCGGCCTTCGTTGCTGACCTGGGTGGTGAGATCGGCCCAGCGGTCGGTGAGGCGGTACGCCAGCATGCGCCAGGTGCTGCCCTCCATGTAGTTGTGCGCCGTGCAGATCGTGGCGGGGACCGGGCACACGCGTGTCAGCAGGCGCGCGACCAGGTTGGCGTGAACCAAGTGGGCATGGATGACGTCGGGGCGCCAGCGCAGCACGAACCGCCGGACCTGCATGAGGGTGGCCAGCAATGCCAGCGGGGTCTTGCGTATCGCCAGCATCAGGGTCTCGACGCCTTCCGGAAGCTTCACCTCGCAGCCCGGCATCAGGCTGATCACTGAGACCGCGTGTCCCAGCGACAGGTACTGGCGCGCGAGCGCGGCCACCTGCTGTTCCGCGCCCCCCATCTGCAGGCAGGTGATGAGCAGGGTGATCCGCATTGGCCCGGCTGGCTTTCCGGATTGGCTCTGGTCCATCCTGTCTCCTCGGCATGGTTGATGCGGTCCCAGGCACGCTACCGCTGCCGGAGCGCGGCATCTGTTCGGCGTCGAACGCAGGCGCTTGCCCCCTGCGCCATGACGGCCGGCGAGGTTCTGTGGTGTACGACACGTTCCCGCGCGCTCGGGTGGTTCACAGGGACGGGCGAATCGGATTTCATATCTCCTGTACATGGCACAGGCGGCGGGAATCGATCATGAAGCGCGTTCTGGATGTTGTCCTCACGTCGGTGGCGCTGGTGGTGCTGGCGCTGCCCTTGCTGGTCGTGATGGGGCTGGTTCGCTGGAAGCTTGGCGGTCCGGTCTTCTTCCGGCAGACGCGGGCAGGCCTCGACGGCAAGCCCTTCGAAGTCATCAAGTTCCGCACCATGACGGATGAGCGCGGTCCCGATGGCGAACTGCTGCCCGACGCGCAACGGATCACGCCGTTCGGCTGGATGATCCGGCGCACCAGCATCGACGAACTGCCGGAGCTCTGGTGCGTCCTGAAGGGCGAGATGAGCCTGGTCGGGCCGCGCCCGCTGCCCACGTTCTACCTGCCCCTCTACTCGCCAGAACAGGCGCGGCGGCTGCTGGTCCTGCCGGGCATCACGGGCTGGGCGCAGGTCAACGGGCGCAATTCGCTGAGCTGGGAGGAGAAGTTCCGGCTGGACGTCTGGTACGTGGATCACCAGTCGTTCTGGCTCGATCTCAGGATCCTGTGGCGAACCATCGGCACGGTGCTGGCCAAGGAAGACATCAGTGCCGCCGGCGAAGTCTCGGCGACCCGCTTCTGCGGGAGCAAGGAGGCGCCATAGACGCCATGGGCGCCGTGGCCCGCACCGCAACCCTTGGGGAATTGCCAATGCTCGATACCGGATTCTCGCCCTGGCCCAGCTTCAGCCGCGAAGAGGCGCAGGCAGTGCAGCGCGTGCTGCTCTCGAACCGTGTCAACTACTGGACCGGCACCGAGTGCCGCGACTTCGAAAAGGAGTTCGCGGCATGGTGCGGCGCCGAGTACGCCGTCACCCTGGCGAACGGAACGCTGGCGCTCGATGTGGCGCTGCATGCGCTGGACATCGGGCCGGGCGACGAGGTGGTCGTCGCGCCCCGCACCTTCCTGGCCAGCGTTTCGTGCGTCGTCAATGCGGGGGCGAAGCCGGTGTTCGCGGACGTCGATCCGGACAGCGGCAACCTCAGCGCCCACACCATCGCGGCCGCGCTGACGCCGCGCACGCGCGCCGTCATCTGCGTGCACCTGGCCGGTATGCCGTGCGACATGGACCCCATCATGGCGCTGGCGCGCGAGCACGGCTTCAAGGTGATCGAGGACTGCGCGCAGGCGCACGGCGCCGTCTACAAGGGACGCATGGTCGGCACCATCGGCCATATCGGGGCCTGGTCCTTCTGCCAGGACAAGATCATGACCACAGGGGGCGAGGGAGGCATGGTCACCACCGACGATCGCGAGCTGTGGTCGCACATGTGGTCATACAAGGATCACGGCAAGAGCTGGGAGGCCATGCATGGCCGCGCGCATCCACCAGGCTTCCGCTGGGTCCACGACGCCTTCGGCACCAACTGGCGCATGACCGAGATGCAGGCCGCGATCGGCCGCATCCAGTTGCGGCGCATGGCTGACTGGCACGAACGGCGCACCGCCAACGCCATGGCGCTGGCAGATGCGCTTGGTGCTTGCGATGCTCTGCACGTGCCGCTGCCGCCAGCCGGGATCGAGCATGCCTGGTACAAGTTCTATGCGTTCGTGCAGCCCAGGGGCCTCGCCGAGGGCTGGAGCCGCGACAGCATCATGGCTGCCATCAATGCCGCCGGCGTGCCCTGTTATGCGGGCATCTGTGCCGAGGTCTACCTCGAGAAGGCCTTCGACGGCACCGGATTGCGCCCGCCTGCACGGCTGCCGGCAGCGCGCGCGCTGGGCGAGACCAGCCTGATGTTCCTTGTGCATCCCACGCTCACGGATGATGAAGTGCGCATGACCGGGCAGGTGGTGCGCAGCGTGATGCAACAGGCAACGCGCGTGGCGGCTTGATGGCGACTTTCCTGTGGAACCACTACCTCTATTTCGGCGAAAGCCGCGTGGCATTGCCGCTGGTGGCCTGGGTCGCGGTCTGCTTCGTCGTGGCCGGGCAAGGCTGGCGCGCGCTGCGCTGGGCGGTATCGTTCGGCGTCGGCGGCGCATTGCTGATGGCGGCCAAGTCCGCGTTCAGCTACGCCGGCTGGTCCCTTCCGACCATCGGCGTCTACAGCGTCAGCGGGCACGCCATGCTGACCGCAGCGGTGTACCCGGTGCTGCTGATGCTGCTGGGTTCCGTGCTGGGCAGGCAGATGGCATGGCTCGGACTGGCGACTGGGGTGGGGCTGGCCTTGTTCATGCCCGTGGTGCTGGTGACGGATTTTCACCATACGATCGGTGAGTCGCTCATCGGGCTGGGGGTCGGGTTTGCCGTTGCCGGGGTGACCCTGTGGCGCTGGCGGCCGGTTGGCTTTCTGCACGTCGGCGCGGCCGTGGCATTGCTGGTGCCGGTGGCGCTGCTGTTCGACCCGCGCGACGCCGTCGAAGACTTGCAGGGCGCGTTGCGCAGCCGCGTCATGCTCTGGACGGGAGCGACCGGCGAATACTGGCGCAGCATCGACCCGGATCCGGCAACGGGAAGGCGGGTCATCTCCGTCGGGTTTTGGAGTGAGAGAGACACGTCAGGGCAGGTCCCCCATCGGCGCCGGCATCACAGCGCATGGCCGTCGTATGAAGTTCTCATTGAGCGCGCTGGACGGCACCCATGAAATCTGCCACGGAATTCGGCTCATTCTTCCCGCTCGACCCCGCCGTCCCCCTGGGCGGTGAGGCCTGGCTGCGCCCGGGCGACCTGCTGACCGGCACCGGCCGCGATGCGCTGCGCGCGATGGTGGCGCACGGGCGCTCGCACGGATGGCGGCGGCTCTATGCGCCCAGCTACTACTGCCATGCGGTGCTGGACGACATCGCCCGCGACATCGACGTGCGCATGTATCCGCATGCTCCGTTCGGCGGCCCGGCGCAGCTTGCGCTGGGCGACGACGAGGCCGCGATCGTTCCGGAATACTTTGGCCTGCAGGCCGAGGTGGAGGTGCAGGGCGGCAGCGTCCTGCTCGACCGCTCCCACGACCTGCTCGCCACCTGGTCCTACGCGCGGGCGCCGGACTATGTGTTTGCGTCGCTGCGCAAGACCCTGCCGGTGCCCGACGGGGGACTGGTGCGGCCGCCGCCCGGGCAGCCGTTTGCACGTTCGCTTGCGCCCACGCCGGCACATGTGCGCGCCGCCGCCAGCATGGCCGCAGCCATGGCGATGAAGGCGGCGTACCTGGCCGGCGCGCAGGTCGCCAAGGCGGCCTACCTGGCGCTGGCCGCCGAGGCCGAGGGCAATCTGCGCAGCGATGCCGAAATCTCCGGGCCATCGGCGCTGACGCGCGTGCTGGCGCCGGCCGTCGATCTTGGCTGGATGCGGCAGCGGCGGCAGGAGAACCTGGCGCTGCTGGCCCGCTGTTTCGCCGGCCCGCACGCCGCCCTGCCCGCCGGCATGCAATGGCGGGAAACGCCGGCCTTTGGCATCCTGCTGTGCGCCGATGCGCCGCAGCGCGAGCGCGTCCGGCAACGGCTGATCGGCGCGGATGTCTATCCGGCGGTGCTCTGGCCCATGACCTGGCCCGGCGTCCCCGAGGACAACCACCGCCTGTGCGGGCGCATACTGGTCCTTCATGCCGACTACCGCTACGGCCTGCACGACATCGGGCGCCTCGGCGAGATCATCTTGCAGATCGCCGCCAGCATTGCCGCAAATCCCGATACTTCCGACGAGGACCGACGATGATGAAGATCAATCTGCTGGAGACCTCCAGCGCCGAGTGGCTCGACGTGCTGCAGCGTTGCCGGCACGACAGCCACCATATGCCGGGATGGCTGCGGGCGGCGCAACATGAAGGCAGTGGCAAGGCGTTTGCCATCCACGTCATGGATGACGGCCATGAACTGTTCGTGCCGCTGCTGAACCGCGACATCAACGGCAAGGACTGGGATGCAAGTTCGCCCTACGGGTTTGCCGGCCCGCTCGTCAGCGACGACGCGCCGGACGCGTTCATTGACACCGCCTTGTCCGAGGCCCTGGAACTGCTGCGCGGGCGCGGCTGTGTTTCATGCTTCATCCGGCTGAATCCGATTGTCAACGCGCCATGGCGCAGCGCCGTCGGCACGCTGGTCGATCATGGCATGACGATCTCGATCGACCTCTCGAAGAGCGAGGCCGAGCATTGGCACGACACCTCGCACGGGCACAGACTGGAGATCTCCAAGGCCATGCGCGCGGGGGTCACGGTGCGGCTGGACGAGACCCTGGAAACGCTGCCGCATTTCATCCGTCTCTACAACGCATCGATGGACCGGCTGCGTGCTTCCGACTACTACTTCTTCGACGACGCTTACCACTACACGCTGGCCCGGGAGCTCGGCGACCGGCTGCGGCTGTTCGTGGCGGAGGAGGATGGCGTCATCATCGGCGGCGCGACCGTCACGGTGTCTGACGGCACCGGCATTCTTCAAGGCCACTTGATGGGCATCGACGCACGCTACCGGCACCGTCAGCCCAGCAAGATCATGCTGCACGCCATCCGGCAGTGGGGACGGGAGCAGGGCCACCGCTATTACCACCTCGGCGGAGGCCTCGGCGGCTCGGCCGAGGATTCGCTGTTCCGCTTCAAGCGCGGGTTTTCGCCGGACACCCATGTATTCCGCACGCAGCGGGTGGTAGTGGATCCCGGCAAGTACCTGGCGCTGTGCGACGGCACGCCCTCGGTGCTTGAGGATCTGAGCGGATACTTCCCTGCCTATCGACGGTAGGCCCGGCAGGGCCCGGGCACGGATGACGAACGACAGCCGCCCTTTGAGGCGGCTGTCGTGTCTGGCAAGCAGCGCTCGGGGGATGGCGAATCAGAGCTTGCCCGGGCTCGAGAGCGACACCGGCTTCGCTTCGCTGGCCAGCTCGGGCTGGCCCAGCGCGTGGGCCGCGACCCGGCGCAGCACGACCTGGCGCGGCACCCCGGCGTCGTCCGGCGTGTCCTGGATGGCCTGGCCGCTTTCGGCGGGCACGGCGGCAGGCACCGGCTTGCGGCTGGCGTCGTCGAGCGAGGTATACGGGGCGTATTCCGGCACGATCGCCTGCACCATCGTCTGGATCTTCAGTTCGTCGCGGGCGTCGCAGGCCGCGTAGAGCCGGGTCAGCATCTCCCGCAGCTCCGCCTCCTCCAGGCTTGGCTCCTGGGAGCACATGATGCGTTCGTGGTCGCTGGGCGTGACATTGCCGCCGATCAGCAGCTCCTCGTAGAGCTTCTCGCCCGGGCGCAGGCCGACGAACTTGACCTCGATGTCCCCGTTCGGGTTCTTGGGGGTGCGCTCCACCAGCCCGGCCATCTCGATCATGGTCCGGGCCAGATCCACGATCCGCACCGGCTGCCCCATGTCCAGCACGAACACCTCGCCGCCGCGGGCCATCGCGCCCGCCTGGATCACCAGCTGCGAGGCTTCGGGGATCAGCATGAAGAAGCGGATGACATCGGGGTGTGTGATCGTGATCGGCCCGCCCGCTTCAATCTGGCTGCGAAACAGGGGAACCACGGAGCCGGAAGACCCCAGCACATTGCCGAAGCGGACCATCGCGAAGACCGTGCGGGTGCCGGGCCGTGCCGCCGCGGCCTGGAAGATCAGCTCCGCGATGCGCTTGCTCGCGCCCATCACGTTGGTGGGGCGGACGGCCTTGTCGGTCGAGATCAGCACACAGGTCTGCACGCCGAAGCGGTCAGCCATGTTGGCGATGGTGAGCGAGCCCAGTACGTTGTTGCGAATGCCCTCGGGCATGTTGCTCTCGACCAGGGGCACGTGCTTGTAGGCCGCGGCGTGATAGATGGTATCGACCTGCTGGCCCTGCATGGCGGCGGCCACGGCATTGGCGTCGCACACCGAGCCGATGCGCGCCAGCAATGGCACCCCGGGGAAGTTCCGGCGCAGGTCCTGCTCCACCATGTACAGCGCCCATTCGGAATGGTCGAACAGGATCAGCTTGCGCGGCTGCTGCGTGGCAACCTGGCGGCACAGCTCGCTGCCGATGGAGCCGCCCGCGCCGGTCACCATGACGACCTTGCGGTGCGTGCACTTGGCGAACAGCGCCTCGCGCGGCGGCACGGCTGGCCGGCCAAGCAGGTCCTCGACCTTGACCTCGCGGATCGACTGCATGGTGATCTTGCGGTCCACCAGCTCGAGCAGCGTGGGCAGGGTGCGCACGCTCACGGCGTATCGATGCAGCTTGTCCAGGATGCGCTTGCGCCGGTCCGGCGACAGCGAAGGCACCGCCAGCACCACTTCGTCGATGCCCAGCCGCTGCAGCTGCTCCCGCATGCGCGAGGTATGGAACACCGGCAGGTCGGTGAAGGTGTGGTTGTCCAGCGAAAGGTCGTCGTCGAAGAAGCACACGGCCTCATGGTCGACGCTGGCGCGCATGGCGTTGGCGAGCTGGAAGCCGGCCTCGCCGGCGCCAAAGATGCCCACGCGCCGGGTCGGGCGCCCGCGGGCGCTGCGCCACAGCTCAGTGCGCCGCAGCATGGCGCGGATCAGGAAGCGCGAGATCACGACGTAGGCGAAGGCGATGAACCAGTAGATCAGCAGGCCGGCGCGCGGCAGCCGGCTGTCATTCATGAGAAAGGACACGGCGTAGGTCAGCCCGACCATGGCTGCCATGCTGATGCCGGCGGCCCACAGCACCTTGAGGTCGATGTAGCGCAGCACGGTCCGGTACAGGCCGCTGAACGAAAACACCGGGATCGTGCACGCCGCGATGAACAGCGGCGGCAGCAGGCCGTACTGGACGATCAGCTCCTGATTGCCGGAGCGCAGCAGCAGGGCCAGCGCGAAGCACAGGGGCAGGGCCAGCAGGTCGACCGTCATCATCAGCACGATCTTCTGGCGGCGCGAAAGGGATAGCAGGCGCAGGGAGCGCGGGGCTGTCATGCCCGGAACTCCTGCAACACCACCGCTGCCATTGTCACTGCTACCCGCATGGCCCACAGGCTCTGGCTGGCGGGAACCGCTCGATGCATCCATATCGGTGTGTCCATTGCACGGCTCTTCTGCCCGGAAGGCGCCGGCGTCAGCCTGCGACTGGCTGTGATGCCATGGGTCGCCGTGGGTTCACGCATCACCGTGTGCCGGCGTGAATCCGCTTTCCTGCAAAGCTATCGTTTCTGCGTGGTGTGGCGCAATCGGGCTACGTGCGCTGCCGAACGTGGAATGGCGATGGGCCAGGGCACGCAGAAACGGGTACGCATGCCATTGCCGCCAGCTGGTGTCGTCATCGATCGCGCCATGGCAGGCTGGCGCAGAGGGAGCACGGGGAAAGGGCGTTATTGCCGCGGCGCAGGCGCTGCAATGCGGGTACGTGCGTTGCAGCACAGGCGCTGGCGAGGGAGCGCAGAAATGGGTACGCTCCCCGGGCCTGCGTGGCGGTCAGTCGCGCGGCAGTGGCGCGCTGAGGCCGGTCCCTGACCCCTGGCGCCCGGCTGGTCGCGGGCCGCGTAGCAGCTGCCACAGGCAAGTCGCCGTGTCATAGAAGGTGCCGGCGCCGCGCAGGCCGGCTGCGCGCAGGTGGTGCGCAAGGTCGTGCGGCAGGGCCAACAGCAGGAACAATGCCGTCTTCAGCGGGTGCTCCGGGCCATGGTCATAGCGCCGGCAGGCCACATACAGCCGTGAGGCGTCGCTGGCGGGGCACGGCCGGTCGGCCGACACCGATGGCAGGCGCTGGTTGACTGCGCTCGGGACCATCTCAATGCGGTAGCCGAATTCCTGCACCGCGCGTGCGGCCAGTTCCAGGTCGTCGTAGCCGACGGCAAGGTGCTCGTCGAACGACAGGTTCTCGAACAGCTCGCGCGGGAACACCGCGCTGTGCAACAGCACCGAGCACAGGCGCTCGCCGCGGCGGTAGTCCAGTGTCGGGTAGCCCAGGAACGCCGGCTTGCGCGGAGCGCCGCGCCGCCCCTGGCAGACCTCGGTCCCGGTCAGGATGAGCGGCGTCGCGCAGCCGGCGGTGGCCCGCCGGAGATGGTCGTCGGCTACGGACTCGGTCATCTGCTGCAGGAAGGTTGCGCCCAGCAGGGTCTGGTCATCCAGGAACAGTACGTGCGAGCCGGTGGCCGCGCGCAGGGCGCGGTTGCGGTTGGCGGCCCTGGAGCGGCGCGGGCCTTCCAGGTAGGTGATGTCCGGATAGTCCCGGCGCATCATCTCGCGCGTGTCGTAGCCGCTGCTGTCGTCGGTGACGATGAGCTGGTGCGGCGGCATGGTGGAATCAGCGACCGATTGCAGCGTGTGCCGCAGCTGCTCGGGATGGTCGCACGTGGAGATGCACACCGAAACGGTGGGCAGGAAAGAGCTTGCCGGCATGGTGACCCCTCCAATGTTCGGCAGATGGCAGACGCCTGCGCCGGCCCGTCTGGTGCGGGCGCGGCGCAGGGTCCTGAATTACAGCACCGGGCTGGCGGCCTGGAACGCGGCGTCGCTGGTGCGGGATGCAACCACCGGGCGCGCGTTGCTGCCGCGCGTGAGGCGTTCATCGCCGCTGACCCACTCGAGCGTCGCGCCACGCTGCAGGGCGGCATAGACGGCCTCGCCCTTGTTGCGTACCTTCAGGCGCTGGTACAGCGTGCAGGCGTGGCTCTTGACCGTGGCCACCGAGATATTGAGCATGCGGCTGACGGTCTTGATCGGGTAGCCGCGTGCCAGCAGCACCAGCACCTCGTACTGGCGCGGCGTGATCTTCAGCATTTCGGCTTCGTCGTAGCTGGGCTCTTCCTCGACCAGCGGCGCTGGGCTGGTGGAAGCCGGGGCCGACAGCGGCTGCCCCGGCCGCAGGCAGGTGAGGTCGCGCACCGCCACGGTGGTGCGCGCGGCTCCGGGCGTGCCGGCGCATGCCACCAGCGACAGTTGCTCGCCTGTGAGCGCGTGCGCAGGGTTCAGCGGCAGCGGCGCGGCCGAGGCCAGCGACTGCACCGCCGGCATGGCCGAGCGCGACGCCGACGGCATGGAGCCGGTCTCGGCCGAGAACAGCAGCCCCTGCACGCCTGACACCGCCAGCCGGATGGCCGCCTCGATCACCGCAAGCGAAGCGGATTTCGGCAGGCAGCCGCATACGCCGCGTGCGCTGTCCGCGTTGGGCACATGCAATGGCAAGATGTCCGCCAGGATCAGGATGCGGTGCGGCGACAGGGCTTCGCGGGCCTGTTCGAGTTGCGGCCAGCCAGACCCCACATCGGCGGGCATGCCGAATACCAGCAGGTCGGCATTGTGGTGCCGGGAATCCAGCCTGGCGATGTCCGCAGGCGCAATGGCGGCAACCTGGGCGGACTCCTGGATGTTCTCGAGCATCTGCAGCAGCCCGAGCCGGAGCAGTGGATGCTCCTCGATCAGCAACGCATTCATTGTCTTCACTCCCCGTTACTCGGGAGCGGACTGCGGGGCGCTTTGCGTATGGAGGGGCATTGCAGGACAGCAGTCACCCGCGGCGACTGGCTGCTTGTCTGACCCCCATGCTTCCATGCTCCCGCAGTCCCGTTCTTCTGGATGGAACTTGTCGGCGGCTGGAAGGTTGACCCGAACCCGGACCCGAAAGATTCTCGCTCCTAAATCGGCTTAAATTCATCTTATGGGCTGGTTGAATGGAATGCAAGCAGGCCGGTCTGGGACGAGTAGGGGTGGGAATGAAAGGACATACATAATCCTTTCAAAAATCACCCAAATGCGCCGGTCCAGGTTCCGCAAACGCCGCGCTGGCGCGGGGTCCAGGAGGTTTCATGGATGTGACATCCGGATTTAATTTGGTTGCAGCACTGAAACAGATAGCATTATTGACACCCCTCGTAAGTAGTGTTCTTAACCCCATCGTGGGGTATCGGTAATATATCTGCGGCGGATTGCTCCAATCATGAAACGCCGCTTTCATATGTGTTTTCGAAATAGGCCTGCCTGATTTTCAGGCAGGTCGGGCGCATGGCCTAATGCTTCTGGATGAGAGACGTCTCCCACCTCGGGATGAGCCCTGCGGCGTCGGCTGCACCGGCCTGAACCGGGCTTGCCACCGCCTGCCGGGAGGGCAGGGCGGCGGGCCCGGGGCCGGCCGGCAGGTCCGCCCGCGGAGGCGTCAGCGGGCCCAGTGGCCGGGGCGCATGACCCAGCCGTGCGGGCCGCGCACCCAGCGCTCGGGCACATAGCGGTAGCCTGGACGCTGCGCCTGCCAGTAGCCGCCACGCCAGTCGTAGCGCCCGCCGGTGGCGGCCCAGTGGCCCGGCACCCAGACCTGGCCGCGGCGCGCGGCGGGGTGCGGTTCATAGCGCGGCGGCGGGGGCGGATGGCCATAGCCGTGGGCGACCACCACCGGCTGGGCCTCGGCGGGGGCGGTCAGTCCGAAGACGCCGCCCGTGGCGAGGACGGCTGCGGCAAGCAGGAGCTGGCGTTTCATGTGGATTCTCCTTGGGGCGGTTGGAAGTGGCTGGATCGATCAATAGCGGTCGTAGTGGTGGTAGCGCGGCGGCGGCCCGCCGCGCGGTGGCACTACGATGCAGGCGGACAGCAGTGCGGCCGTGGTGGACAGCAGCACCACCAGCGAGAGGGCGCGTTTCATATGGACTCCTGGCGGGTTCGCGTTGGACACGGCTTCAATGTAGCGAGCCGGCCCCGCACTGCGCGCTTGCACTTGTAAGGCTGTCTCACATGGGCTTGTCCCGCTGGCGCAGGCCTGCGCCGAGCGCGCGGCATCCCGGAAGCCCTTGCGTATCAAGGCATTGCGCGCATGGCGGCAGGCCCATGGCGTGGTGTTCGCGTGCCGGGTCGGAGGTAATGTGACGTTACACCGGAAATAATTCTCGCAAGGCAATGGGCCCCGGCGCGGGCGTTGCACGCTTTGTGGGCGGTCTGGCTGGGCACGCAGAAACGGGTACGCCGCGATGGTGCGCGATGCCTCGGCATGGCCCGGTGAAGGGCGTACTGGTAGCGTCACGGCGCCATCGTGGTGCCGTCACGGGACTTCAGGCGCGCATTTCAGTGGGGCGGAAATGGCATGAAGCTTGCGCCATGGGCTATACCAGTCGGAAGTGGCCTCGTGTGCTTGAAGGAGGCGTCATGCCGGTCATGCTCATCGTGCTTGCCCTGCAATGGCTGCAGGGGTTGTCGCCGCCCGCCGCGGCGTTGTTCGCGCTGCCTCAGGAGATGGCGCCCGTGGACGCCGCGGCCATCATCGAACCCGCGCTGACACGCTGACATGGGCTGACGCCGGGGTGGTATGACCACCCTGCCGCCGTGGCAGTCCGAGTGGTTCCATCCAACCTACCACTGTCATGGAGTCAGCATGAACCGCAGCGACGTCACCGACCTCATCATCGAAGCCAAGGTCACCCGCGGCATTACCTGGGCGCAGGTGGCCGAGCGCGTCGGCCGCAGCAAGGAATGGACAACCGCGGCGTGCCTGGGCCAGATGGCATTCGACGCCGCCGGCGCGCGCGCGGTGATGGAGGCGTTCGGGCTGCCGCCCGAGGCCGAGCCCTGGCTGCGCGAGGTGCCGTACAAGGGCTCGCTGCCGACGCAGGTGCCGGCCGATCCGCTGATCTACCGCTTCTACGAACTCATCAGCGTGTACGGCACCACGTTCAAGGCGCTGATCCATGAAGAGTTTGGCGACGGCATAATGAGCGCGATCGACTTCCGCATGGACCTGCAGCGCGAGCCCGATCCCAACGGGGACCGGGTGCGCATCGAGATGTCGGGCAAGTTCCTGCCCTACAAGACTTACTGAGGGGCGACTGCGCGCACGGGCGGCAGCGCAAAGGACACGTCATAGCGCGCCGGGTCCAGGCGCATGGTCAGCACGCCCACCAGCGCGGCGCAGGCCAGGTGGTACCACCAGCCGGCGGCGAAGTCGCCGGTGCGTTCGTGCAGCATGGCGGTGATCCAGGGCGCCAGCGACGCCAGCAGGAAGCCGCCGCCCTGCATCAGGGCGCTCAGCGCGCCGGCGCTGTCGGGGTCCGGCAGGTGGTCCAGCGCCACCACCAGGTACAAGGCAAAGCAGCCGCCCAGGCCGGCGCCGCCGATCACGGCCCACGCGTGCGGCGCGGCGTCGGGCCACAGCGCCAGTCCGCCGAAGCCCGCCACCTGCATGGCCAGCGCCAGCGCCATCCAGGCGCGGCGGTCCAGGCTGCGTGCGGCCAGCACCGGCAGCAGCAGTGCCGCGGCGGCCTGCGCCACCGCCATCAGCGCCACCAGCGACCCGCTCGCCGAAGCGCTCCAGCCGTGGTCCTGGTAGAACGGCGCAAGCCACGCCACCAGCGACGCATAGCCGCCGTTCATGACGCCAAAGCAAGCCATCAGCAGCCAGGTGCGCGGACGCCGCAACAGCGCGCGAGTTGCCCCCGCCGGGCGGCTTGCCGGTACCCCGGGGCCGCGCGCCGCGGCGCGCGGCAGCGCCACCCAGGCCAGCGCCAAGGCTGCCAGCGCGGGCATGGCCCACAGCGCCAGCGCATCGCGCCAGCTGCCGGCCAGCGCCGTCACGTAGGGCGACAGCTGCGCGCCGAGCGCGCCGCCGCCCATCAGTGCGGCGGAGTACAGCCCCATCACCGGCGCCACGCGCCCCGGGAATTCCTGCTTGACCAGGCCCGGGCAGGCGGCCTGCACCACGGCCACGCCCAGCCCGCACAGCGCGGCCGAGGCGATCAGCCAGGTGCCGTCCGCCACGCCCAGCCGCAGCGCACAGCCGGCACCCAGCAAGGCCAGCGCGCCCAGCACCGCAGCGCGCGCACCCAGCCGTTCGCGGATGGCCGGCCCGAAGAAGGCGCCCACACCCATCAGCAGCATCGGCAGCAAGGTCAGCCAGGCCATGCCCTGGTAGCTGAGGCCGGTGCCGGTGCGGATGGCCGGGGCCAGCGGCCCCACCGCGGTCAGGAACGGCCGCAGGTTCAGGCCGATGCCGGCGACCGCGGCCAGCACCAGCCAGCGCGGGGTGGTGCGGATGTTGCGGACCGCGCTGCCGTTGGCGCCGCGCGCGCCCTCAGCCACGGGGCGCGCGCGGGCCGTAGAGCTGCGCCGCAGAGAGATCGACCGGCACCCGCGTGAGCGGCAGTGGCGGCGAGTTCAGCGACAGGCGCAGCGCCTGGTAGGCGGCGTCGCTCGACATGCCGTAGGGCGCCGCATCTTGGTTGTCGAAGGCGTAGTAGACCGCCTGCACGCCGGCCATGGTCATCGCCGCCAGACACATCGGGCAGGGGTGGCCGCTGGCGTAGATCACGCTGCCGCGCAGGTCGGGACGGCCCAGCTTGCGTGCGGCGGCGCGCACCGCCTCCATCTCGGCATGGGTGGTGGGGTCGTGGCTGTGGACGATGTCGTTGACGCCGGTGGCGACGGCCTCGCCGTCGAGCACCAGCACCGCGCCGAAGGGGCGCGCGCCACGGTCACGGTTGGCCGCTGCAAGGCGAATCGCCTCGCGCATGAATTCCTGGTGAGTGGTCATGGTTGGCAAAGAAGTGAGTGCATGCTCTCGAACAGGGCGGCATGGGTCTTTGAGGGGCGTTCCCGGCGGCTGCAGGGCGCGGGCCGGGGCAGCGTGCCAACTGTACGCGGGGGCTTGGTAATTGGGAAATTAAATGATGAAATCGCCGGCAGTGGAAAAATCAATGGATAAACCGGCCATGCACGACCCTCGCCTCGATCCCGTGCTGCTGCAGAGCTTTGTCGCGGTGGCGGAAAGCGGCAGTTTTACCCGCGCCGCGCAGCGCGTGCACCTGACCCAGTCTACGGTCAGCCAGCAGGTGCGCCGGCTGGAAGACCAGCTCGGCTGCGTGCTGCTGGACCGCGGCGGCCGCTATGTCACCACCACGCCCGAGGGCGAGCGCCTGCTGGGCTACGCGCGCCGCCTCCAGCAGCTGATGGCCGAGGCGGTGGGGCAGCTGCGCCAGAGCGCTGGCCAGGGCGAGATCCGCATCGGCGTGCCCGAGGACTTTGCTGCGCGGCCGCTGACGCCGGTGCTGGCCGGGTTTGCCGATGACTGGCCGGGCATGCGGCTGGAGGTGACCAGCGGCATGAGCCATGAGCTGTGGCAGCGCTTCCAGGACCGGGAACTGGACCTGGTGCTGGTCAAGCAGCGGGTCGGGCAGGCGCCGGGGCTGGCCAGCTGGCCCGAGCCCCTGTGCTGGATCGACAGCCGCGGCCGCCCGGCGGTGGCGCGCGACCCGGTACCGCTGGTGGCATTTCCGGTGGGCGGGCTGTACCGCGGCGAGATGACGCACGCGCTCGACGCCGGCGGACGGCGCTGGCGCGTGGCCTTTGTCAGTGCCAGCCTGGCCAGCATCCTGGCCGCGGTGGCCGACGGCCTGGGCGTGACGCTGCTGCCGCGGCGCCTGGCCACGGCCCAGCACCAGGTGCTGGAGGACCACGGCTGGCCCGCCGCGGTGCCCGACGTCGAGCTCAGCCTGCACGCGCAGCCGGATCTGCCGGCCGCGGCGCGCGACATGGCCGCACGGCTGGCCGCGCTATGCGAGACCGTGATGGGACCGGGCGAGCCGCCGGATCAGCCGAAGAACTCGTTGTAGTAGCGGGTGCAGGTGCCGGCCGGGCGGAAGGTGTAGGGCAGCTCGGCCATCGCCGCGGCTTCCAGCGAGCCGAACGGGATGTCGGGCGCGGCCAGGGGGCCGGCTTCGGGGGCGGATTGGTGGTCGGGGCGCGCAAGCTGGGCGCGGGGGTTGGATGGCGAAGTCATGTCAGGCTCATTCTCAAGGGCCGGGCACTGCACCCGGAAATTGCGGATCGGCGTTGTCAACGCGTGCAGCCATCCTAATGCTGCAGCGCGGCGCAGTCAGCCACCCCAGCCTGAACACACTGTTGCGCAATCGGGCCCAATCGGGGCGACTTGCCCGGCGTTGCCCGCGCCTGGGTGCCGCCGGCGACTTGTGCCAACGCCGTGCGCGGCAGGGTCTATATTTGGCTGAGGGTTGCCTGCGCCGCTTGCGTTGCGGCCAGCGCGGCCCGAGTGCCGCTGACCTTTCGGAGCGTGCCATGTCGATGCCACCATGCTTTGCCGATCGCCGCGAGGCTGGCCTGTACCTGGGCCGCCGCCTGGCTGAGCTGGGTTTCGGCGCCGCACAACTGGGCCAGCCCGCGCTGGTGCTGGCGCTGCCGCGCGGCGGGGTGCCGGTCGCGTTCGAGGTGGTGCGCGCGCTCGACGCGCAGCTGGATGTGCTGCTGGTGCGCAAGATCGGCGCTGCCGGCTATCCCGAGCTGGCGCTGGGCGCGGTGGTGGAGGGCGATGCCGGCGGCGGCGGCCCGCACACGGTGGTCAATGACGATCCCTGGGCGCGGCGCGCCGTGGAAAGCGGCAGCTTCGATGCCGAGCGCGGCCGCCAGCTCGACGAGATCGCGCGGCGCCAGCAGCGCTATCGCGGCGGTGCGCCGGTGCCGGCGCGCGCCGGGCGCACGGTGATCGTGGTCGATGACGGCGTGGCCACCGGCGCCACCATGCGCGCCGCGCTTGAAAGCGTGCGCATGGCCGGGGCGGCGCGCGTGGTGGCGGCCACGCCGGTGGGGTCGGGGGAGGGGCTGGCTAGCCTGTCGGCCGCGGCCGACGAGGTGATCTGCCTGAACACGCCACCCAGTTTCGGCGCGGTTGGCGCGTTCTACCTGGATTTCTCCCAGACCAGCGACGAAGAGGCGCTGGCCCTGCTGCGCGCGGCGGCGGCGCCGCCTGCGCGCTGAGGTTCGCTCAGCCCTGGTCCGCCTGGCCCTTGCCCAGGCGCGCCTTCAGGTGCGGCACCAGCCCGCCGGCGGCCAGGATCGCGCGCAGGAAGTCAGGGATGGGCTCGCACGCGACCAGGCTACCGTCGTCCAGGCGCAGTTGTGCCGACGCCAGGTCCAGCACCGCGTGCGCGCCGTCGGCCAGGCGGCTGGTGTCGGCGCAGACCAGCACCGGCAGGCCCAGGTTGATGGCATTGCGATAGAACAGCCCGCCGAAGGACTGCGCCACCACGGCGCCCACGCCCAGTTCGCGCAGTGCCTGGGGCGCCTGCTCGCGCGAGGAGCCGATGCCGAAGTTGGCACCCGCCACCAGCACGTCGCCGGCGCGCACGCTGCCGGGAAACTCCGGGCGCAGCGAGGCCAGGCAATGCCGGGCCAGCACCGGCAGTGGCGATTTCATCAGCACGGCGGGGGCCATGGCATCGGTGTCGATGTTGTCGCCGAAGCGCCAGAGGCGGCCAGCGGGGGCGGGGGCGATAGCAGAGGTCATGCAAGAAGTCTGTCCCGCCAGGCGGGCACTAAGTCAGGCCCGCAGCGTTACTCCAGCAGGGTGCGGGGATCGGTAATGCGGCCGGTGACGGCGCTGGCGGCCACGGTCATCGGCGAGCCCAGCCACACGGCGCTGCCGACGTCGCCCATGCGCCCGGAGAAATTGCGCGCCGTCGACGCAATCGCGCGGCTGCCCGCCGGGAAGCGCGCCGCGCCATAGCCGGCGCAGGCGCCGCAGGCGTTGGGAAGCAACGTGGCGCCGGCGTCAGTCAGGATGCCAAGCGTGCCCTCCTGCTCGGCCAGCAGCTGGTCGCGGCGCGAGGCCGGCGCCACCTGCAGGGTCACGCCCGCGGCCACGTGGCGCCCGCGCAGCACGCGCGCGGCCATGCGCAGGTCTTCCAGTTTGGCGCCGGTGCAGGCACCCAGGTAGGCGATCTGCACGGGCTCGCCGGCGGCCTGGCCTACCGGCGCGCTGTTGGCCGGGGAGTGCGGCGCCGCCACCTGCGGCACCAGTGCCGCGGCGTCGAAGCGGTGGGTGGCCAGCACCGGCGCGTCGGGGTCGGTGCGCCAGTGGGCCAGGTCGATCGCGGCCAGCGTCTGCGCCGGCACGCCGGCCTCGGCCAGCCAGCCGAGCGTGACCGCATCGGGCGCCACCAGGCCGGTCTGCGCGCCGAGCTCGGCGCTCATATTGGCCAGCGTCATGCGCTCCTGCATCGGCAGCGCGGCGACGGCGCTGCCGGTGTACTCCAGCGCCTCGTAGCGGCCGCCGCCCATGCCGAGCGTGGCGCACAGGAACAGCATCATGTCCTTGGCGCAGACGCCCGGTGCAAGCTGGCCGTCCCATTGCAGCCGGATGGTATGGGGCACGCGCAGCCAGATCTCGCCGGTGGCCAGCACGCCGGCCATCTCGGTCGCGCCCACGCCGAACATATAGGCGCCGAAGGCGCCGCCGGTGGGGCTGTGGCTGTCGCCGCCAACAATCAGGCGGCCCGGCAGCACATGGCCGCGCTCGGGCAGCACCACATGGCAGATGCCTTCGGCGTCGATGAAGTGGGCGCCGGACTGGCGCGTCCAGTCGCGCGTGAAGCGCAGGATCGACTCGGCCTGGGCATCGCCGCCCGGCACGAAATGGTCGGTCACCACCACGTAGCGCGACGGGTCCCACACGCCGGTGCCAAGCTCCTGCAATAGCGGCGCCACGCGGCGCGGGCCGCTGGAGTCGTGCGACATCGCCAGGTCGACCCGGCAGATCACCACCGTGCCGATCTCTGCATGCGCCAGCCCGGCGGCGCGCGCCACCAGCTTCTGCGCCAGCGTGGCGGGGGTGTGGCTCATTCCGGCGAGGCTCCCGAGTACTTGACCACGGCGGCCCAGCGCTTGACGTCCTGCTTCACGAATGCGGCGAAGGCTTCGGGCGTCGTGCCCATCGGCTGCGCGCCGTCGTTCTCCAGGCGCTTGCGCACCGCAGGTGTTTCCAGCCCCTTGCGCGCGGCCTGGTACAGCGCCTGGGTGACGTCGTGTGGCATGCCGGCCGGACCGAACAGGCCGAACCATGCGCTCGACTCGAATCCCTTCACGGTGGCGCCGATCGGCGCCGCGCCCGGGAACTGCGGCAGCGGCGCGGGGCTGGTCACCCCCAGCACCTTGAGCTTGCCCGCGCGCACGTGCGGCAGCACGTTGATGGTGCTGGCGAACATCAGGTCGCACTGGCCCGCCAGCACGTCGGTGAGCGCGGGCGCGGTGCCCTTGTACGGAATATTGACGATGTAGGTGCCGGTCATCATCTTGAACATGTCGCCAGCCATGTGCAGCGACGAGCCCACCGAGCCGATGGCAAAGTTCAGCTTGCCCGGTTCGGAACGCGCCAGGCGGATCAGCTCGGGCACGTTGCTGGCCGCCAGCTTCGGCGTGGCCACCAGCACGCTCGGCACGGTGGCCACCAGCGTGATCGGGGTGAAGTCCTGCACCGGGTCGAACGGCAGCTTCTTGTACAGCGTGGCGTTGATGGTGTGGCTGGTGAAGCTCATCAGCAGTGTGCTGCCGTCCGGCGCGCTCTTGGCGACCAGGTCGGCGGCGATATTGCCGCCGGCGCCGGGGCGGTTCTCGACCACCACCGGCTGGCCCAGCTCCTGGGACATTTCCTGGGCGATGGTGCGCGCCAGCGTGTCGGTGGTGCCGCCGGCGGGCGCGCCCACCAGGATCCGGATCGGCTTGCCGCCTGCCACCTGAGGATGCCCCTGGGCGGCGGCGGACAGCGGCAGGGCCAGCGCGCACGCGGCCAGGCTGGCCATGGCCAGGCGCTGCACCGCGGCGCGGCGGGGGATCGAAGGCGAACGGGTCGGGCTGGACGGGACCAGGCGGAACACTGGCATGGCGACGGCTCCTCGCTTGATGTGATCAGAGATGCGCAGTATCGCCCGGAACGTTACGTGGCGCATCCCTGGCAGCGCCGCCCGCGGGAAATCGGCGGCGGTCCGCGGGGTCAGTCGCGCAGGCCCGGGCGGGTTTCGCTTTCCACCCAGACGTTGGCGCTGTCCACGCCGGCCGGCGACAACTCCATCCGGTATTCATAGCGGTCCGGGCGGTACTGGCCGAGCAGCAGCTGCACCGGGCGCCCGGCCGCGTCCTTGACCACGCGGCGCACCGCCAGCAGCGCGCCGCCTACCGGCACGTCCAGCAGCGGCGCCACCACCACGTCGGCCAGGCGCGCGGACAGCACCTGGGTGGCACGGCCCAGCTTCACGCCGCCGGCCTCCAGCAGGCGCAGCACCGGCCGCTCTTCCAGGGACTGGCGCGTGATCGGCCGGCCCAGGTCGGCGGGCAGGTAGACCGTGATGTGCGACAGCGGCCGGTTGCGGTAGTGGCGCACGCGCACGATCTTCACCACCGGATCGCCCGGCTCGATCTGCAGCGATTCGGCCACGTCGGGCGTGGCATGGACTTCGTCGATCGAGATCACCTTCACCGACGTCTTCTGGCCCATGTCGATGATGTTGTCGAGCAGGCTGGTGCCGCGTTCCTCGCCGGCCGCCGCCGCCGGGCGTACCGGATGCGGATTGACGAAGGTGCCAAGCCCGCGGTGGCGGCGCACCAGTCCCTCCTGCACCAGGCGGTCGAACACGCGCCGCATGGTCACGCGCGAGGCGTGGAACTGCTTGGCCAGGTCGATCTCGCCCGGCAAGGGGCCCTGGCCGAAGCGGCCTTCCACGATCTGCTGGCGCAATACGACGTAAATCTGGTGATACAGGGGAACGACGGCTTCACTCATGGTTTCCCTTGCGGAGAGATGACAAGTCTGTAATGCCTCTAATGTACTTTAAATCAGACATAGAGCCTAGCATGGATAGCCGCAGTGGCGCTTGCGGAACAACGTCGCCGGCGCAGTGTTGCGGTGACGCATCCCGTCTCCGCCAAGGCCCCTTGGCTGATTGCGCCAGTGCGGGTGAAGTCGGTTCGGCGCTGCTGCATGCGTTGCTGGGCGGACCAGGCCGGCGCGGCGGACCGGGCTTGTGCCGGGCGGCGAGGACATGACATCGGGGCTGCTGCTGCAATGTGGGATGCCTGACACGGGCGGCGGTGACGGCACCCTCGGCGTCGTGTTTCAGTCCCGATACGTACGGTCGCGCCTCGGGCAAATCCTGACTGCCTGCATAAGGCACTGAAAAATAAGGCGTTTTCTGACCACTCCGGCCCCCCCTCAGGTGGGCTGGGAGTGGCCGTGTCACAGCAGTGTGACATGTCGTCTGCCGTGCACAGCGACGAGGGCGCTAGCGATCGCGCAAGTCAGCGGAAAGTTCCCGTTAGAGTGCCGGGCAGGCCTTGTAATACAAGGAGTTGGCGCCGCAGGCGGCGCGGCTGGCACCGATTATGCGCAGGGGGAGTCTGGTTTGGCTGGGTGCCGGACCTGAACCTCCAGCCGTTGTTCCTCGCAAGAGCGCCGGCCGGAGGCTGAGCCGCTGTGACACTGTGCAATTCTCCTGGGAGCTTCGTATGAAAAAGACCTTACTGGCGTCGGCTATCGCCATGGCATTTGCGGGACAGGCCTGGGCAAATCCGACCAATAACAACGACGTGGTAAGAGGTGGCGGCGACAACACGCAAACCGCCACAGCGAACTCGACGCAGAGTGGCAGCGGTGCGGCGGCGAACGAAAATTCGACCGCGGTGCAGGCCAATGACAGCAGCACCAACACCAAGACCACCACGGTTGGCGTTAGCAAGACCAAGACCACGACCAACTCAAACAACAAGAGCAAGATCGACTTTGACCATGGCGTAGGCAACGCCGGCGCCAACGGCGGCAGCGCAACCTCCAGCGTCAGCAACGCCTTCAACACCAGCAAGGCACTGGCCATCAGCAAGCTGAATGGCACGGTTTCCGGCAACACGATCGGCCCGATTGGCAACTACGCCACCAACTCGGGTAACGCCAATGGTGCAGCCGGCGGTCGCGGCGGCTACGGCTATGGCGGTACCGGCGAAGGCGGGCACGGCGGCAATGGCGGCAACGGCGGTGCCGGCGGCAGCGGCGGCTCCGGTGGCAGCGCTGTCAACGGCAGCGCCACCAATGGCAACGCCACCAACGGTAGCGCCACGGCTGGTGATGGCGGCGCCGGCGGCAAGGCGATTGGCTGGGCCGGCGGTGGCGGTGACGGCAAGGCATATGGCGGCAGCGCGCTCTCCGCAGCGGGCAGCAAGGGCGGCGGCGGTGGCGATGCCTATGGCAAGGGCGGCGGCGCTCTGAGCGCATCGCTCGGCGCCGGCGGCCGCGGCGGCAGTGCCGGCGCGATCGGCGGTGGTGGCCTGGGTGCCAGCGGTGCCCTGGGCGGCTTGGCAGGTTCGGCCGGCGGCTCGGGTGGCAGCAGTGGCAATGCCAACGGTGCGGGTACTGACACCACGACTGGCGGCGCAGGCGGCGCAGGCGGTGCCGCGACCGGTACCAACACGGCTGGTGCGGGCTCCGGTTCGGGCGGCGCAGGTACCGCGACTGGCGGTACGGGCGGTGCCGGAACGGCGAGCGCAGGCGCAGCCGGCGGCAATGGCACCGGCACCGGCGGTGGCGGTGGCGCAGGCGGCGCGGCGACTTCGACGGCAACGGCGGGCGCGGCATCCGGCACTGGCGGAGCAGGCGGCACGCAAGCCAGCGTTGGCGGCGCGGGTGGCGCTGGCGGTTCGGCCACCAACGGCAGCGCATCGAGCTCGGCATCCAATGGCAGCTCCACGGCCGGCAACGGTGCTGTGGGTGCTACAGGCGGCGCCGGCGGCGCCGGCGGCGTCGGCAATGGCGGCACTGGCGGCACCGGCAACGGCGCAGTCGGCGGCGCGGGTGGTGCTGGCGGCTACAACTATGTCGACGCGGGCACCTTCAATATGTCCAACACCATGACCAGCGTTGGTCAGACGGCGGCGGGCATCATGATGGCCAACCAGAACAGCGGCGCTGCCTCGCTCGTGCAGCAAAGCGTGAACGTTCAGGCCAACCTGCAGGTCGGCGGCAACCGGTAAGGGCGCAGCCACGGTCCGGCCCGGGCCTTGTGCCCGGGCCGGACCGGCAGCTCGCACTCATGCCGGCAGGACCGGCGCCCGCATCCTGTGTGCGGGCGCGCGGGTCCTGTCATGCCCATGCAAGCCTGATTGCCTGGCGGCCGCCCGGATGGGGGCGGCCAGCAGGCAAGGGGAGACGACACCATGCAATCGGTCCGCTTCGCCGTCGGGGCATTCGCGACGGTCTTACTCGCCTGGCCAGTGCTGCAGGCGCACGCTGAGCCGCCAGGGCTGGACGCCACCATGGCAGCAGCGCGCGCTGCCTCTGGCACAGCGCCAGACACGGCGGCAACCACCACAGCGCAGCCGGCGGCCGCAACCTCTTTGTTCGGAGGGGTGGCGAAAGCTGTTCCCGTGTCTAAACTGGATGACATCCGTGGCGGCGCCGAAGTCACAGTCAACGATATGCGCCTGCACGGCACCGTGGCCGACAACGCCGCGGTCAATATTTTGTCCGGCACGAACAACATCACGGACGGAGCCTTCTCGAATGCGACGGGGATTCCCACCGCGATCCAGAACTCGGGCTCCAACGTACTGATCCAGAACGCCACGATCGTCAACGTTCAGTTCAAGCAATGAAGCCGCTGCGAAACCTGCTGGCATCGTTACCGTTCGTGCTGGCCGCGGGGGGCGTTCCGTGTGCCCAGGCTGCCGACACCGTGATTTACGGGCCGGTCGGCGAGCCCTACAACGTCCGGGTCACGAGCGTGCGCGAGGCGCGCTTCAAGTCCACGATCCGGCAGCAGTACGACTTCAGCTGCGGCTCGGCCGCGGTGGCCACGCTGCTGAGCTACCAGTACGGCCATCCGGTGAACGAGGCCACGGTCTTCCAGAACATGTACCTCAACGGCGACCAGCAGAAGATCCGCGCCGAGGGGTTCTCGCTGCTCGACATGAAGCGCTTCCTGGCTGCGCTCGGCTACGAGGCCGACGGCTATGAGCTGCCGCTGTCCAAGCTGGAAGAGACGCAGGTGCCAGCCATCGTGCTGATCGTGGAGAACGGCTACCACCATTTCGTGGTGGTCAAGGGCGTGAAGGGCGACCGCGTGCTGATCGGCGATCCCGCACGCGGCACGCGTGCGTTGTCACGCGAGCATTTCGAGCAGATCTGGGACAGCCAGCTGCTTTTCGTGATCCATAACCGCACCGAACGGGCGCGGTTCAACCTTGCAGCCGACTGGCGCGTGGCGCCCAGCGGCCCTTACTGGATGGGAGTCAACCGGGATAGCCTGTTCTTCACCGTCATGCCCAAGCATGGCGCGGGCGATTTTTGAGGAACGCATCATGTTGCAGACTTCCTTCCCGACCCCAGCAGCCCCTCGCAGCGCCGGTCATGCGGCCGCGGCGATGCTGCTCGGCGCCGGGTTGGCCTGTGCCGGCACGGCGCAGGCCACCATGCTGCCACAGCCCGACGCCCTCGACGCGTCGGCGCTTCCATCGCAGGAGATCATGCCTGCGAGCGACGGGCAGGACCAAAACCCTCTGGCTGCCGCACGCGGCAGCATGGCCGGCTGGAAACCGGTGGCACACGAAAAACTCGACGACATGCGGGGCGGCTTCGAAGTGCCGGGCTTGCAGGTTTCGTTCGGTATCGAACGCGCGGTGTACATCAACGGGGCCCTGGTGGTTGCCACCAGCATTAACATCCCCGATGTCAGCCGCATCACCGCCGACCAGGCTGCGCGGCTTGCCTCGACGCTGGGTCCGGCCATCGTTGCCAGCACCAATGCTGCGGTCGCCAACGCGCTGGCGGCCAATCCGGTGACGGCAGGCGCGGATGGCGCCAGCGGCAGCGCCACCTCGGCGGCGAATGGCGCATCGGCCAGCAGTACCGGCGCGTCCGGGGCCAGTTCGGGCGCCAGCGGTGCGGCCGGCTTGCCCGTGACGGTGGTGAATACGGCCACCGGCCAGGTCGTGAGCAACGGGCTGCTGAACGTGATCCAGAACGGCCCGGGCAATGCGGCCGCGGTCGGATCACTGGCGGGTACGCCCGCGACGGTGATCCAGAACACATTGAACAACCAGAGCATCCGGAGCCTGATGACAATCGACGCAAGCGTGAATACGCTGCAGGCATTCCGGTCTCAATTGGCCAACACCGCGCTTAACGGCGCGCTGATGCGGGCCGCAAGCATGAGGTAGTCGTAGCGAGGCATCGGGCAGTACAGGTCGCAGGCTCCTGCAAGAACAGTCTGCCGTCCCGGGGGAGGAAGACGTCATGAAGAAGCGGTCGATGCAGGGCATTCGCAATGCGGGATGCTCGACGTTACTGTTACTCGGCGGCCTGGCGCAGGCCCAGACGCCGCCGGACGCGGGACCACCCGCAGCCGGACTGGAAGCACTGCAGAAGGAGCTCGCCGAACAGGCCACCCAGCTCGACGCCATGAAGCGGGCGCTGGCCGAACAGGAGGCGGTGATCCGCGAACTGCGCAACGTGATCGGCACCGAGGTGCTGGCCAACAAGCGCGGCGGCCAGCGCGCGGGGCCCGGCGTGTCGCCGTCCGACAACGCCACCAACGCCGCCACCGCGGCGGCCGCTGCCAGCGCCACCCAGTCAGCGCCCAACGCGGTCAACAACCCGCAGCAGATCATTCTCCAGCCGCCGCAGGAGATGGCCCAGGGTCCGCAGGCGGGCGAGTCCGCCGACGGGAAGACCGTGGCCCTGGAAGAACCCGTGGGCCGCCCGCCGGAGGAAGACCGCCGTCCGCCCGAGATCGCGCCGATCATCGACCAGCCCGGCGTGCTGACCGCCCAGGGCAAGCTGGTGATCGAGCCCGGCTTCCAGTACGGCTATTCGTCCAATAACCGCGTCGCGCTGGTCGGCTACACGGTCATCCCGGCCATCCTGATCGGCCTGGTCGATGTGCGCGAGGTCAAGACCTCGACCTACATCCCGTCGGTCGCGTTCCGCTACGGCTTGACCAAGCGGCTGGAAATCGAAGCCAAGGTGCCTTACGTGCATTCATCGGGCCAGACCGTCAGCCGCGAGGTCTTCACCGGCACGGCCGTCGACAGGGTGTTCAATGCGAGCGGCAGCGGCATCGGCGACGTCGAGGCGACGGTGCGCTACCAGCTCAACTACGGCAACGAGAAGATACCGTACTTCGTCGGCTGGCTACGCTACAAGTCCAATACCGGCACGGACCCGTTCGAGGTCGTGACCGACTGCGTGACGCGCTGCGTGGGCAATGCCACCGGCACCGGCCTGCCGCTCGGGCTGCCCACCGGCACCGGCTTCCAGGCGATCCAGCCCGGCGTCACCTGGCTGCTGCCGACCGACCCGGCGGTGTTCTTCGGCACCTTCAGCTACCTGCACAACTTTGCGCGCGACAACGTGAGCCGCACCGTGCTGAACGGCGAGAAGGAGAATCTCGGCAAGATCGCCCCGGGCGACATCTTCGAGTTCAGCTTTGGCATGGGCCTGTCGCTCAATGAGAAGGCGTCGTTCAGCATCGGCTATGACCAGGCCATCATCTGGCCGACCAAGCAGAACGGCCAGACCGTGCCGGGCTCGGTGCGCGTGACCCAGGGCACCTTGCTGGTGGGCTATTCGTACCGCTTCAACAACCGCTACACGCTGAACCTTTCAGTGGGGGCGGGGCTGACGCGCGACACCCCCGACCTGCAGGTGAATCTGCGCCTGCCGATCACTTTCTGACGCGCCTTTCTGCGCATTTTCGTCTGACGTGACGCGTGCCCCGCATGTGCGGGGCTACGCGTGCGCATCACATCCGCGGCCAGGGTGCGCAGGTACGGAATCGCGCCTTGCGCTGGCCCCTTGAACGGCGTACAAAGAAATATCCCCGCGCCGCCAGCGGTACTTTCTTACCAGGTTCAAACTCACCGGTGGTGCGGCCTGAAAAAGGAGAGAGACATGCGCAAACGCATCTTCTGGTTGTTGCCCGACCTGGCGAGTGCCCGTCGCACCATGGACGACCTGCTACTTGCCCGCCTCGAGAACAGCCACATCCACTTCGTGGCGCGCGACGGCTCCGACATGACGGGCCTGCATGAAGCCAACCTGTTCCAGACCTCCGACATCGTGCATGCCGCCGAGATGGGCCTGATGGTGGGCGGCGGCGTGGGCGTCGTGGCCGGCGTGGTGGTGGCGATGTTCCCGATTGTCAGCGACACCCCGCAGTGGGGCCTCGTCGGCGTGCTGGCGGTGCTAGGCGCGGTATTTGGCGCATGGGCCTCGAGCATGATTGGCAGCTCGGCACCCAACAGCCGGCTGCGTGCATTCGAGAAGGACATCGAGGCCGGCAAGATCCTGCTGATGGTCGACGTTCCGCGCAGCCGTGTCGAGGAAATCGAAACCCTGCTCGCGAACGCGCATCCGGAAGCCAGCTTTGCGGGGTTGGACCCGGCTGTACCGGCTTTCCCCTGAGCCATCGGCTTATCGCCGCTGGTTGTTGTTCAGCGCTGTCGCATCTCTTTACGCGCGCCCTTGTGGCGCGCCCTGACGCGCATCCTTTCGCGCGCCCCGGCTCACACCGGAACTGCCTGCGCGGTTCCGGTGTGATGCTGCTGCAACACTCCGATCTTTCCCGGTTTGCCCCCATGAGACGCATGCGGTAACTTGCGTGACGGCACACGGCCGTGCATGCCGTGCCGCAATAAAACGATGAAGTCAGCCGGACAGGCGCAGGGGTCGAGACAATGAAAGCGAAATGGATCGCGTGCGGCATGCTGGCCGCCACGCTGGGATGGGCCGCGCAGACGGCCCTGGCGGAAACGGGCGTGACCCGCAATACCATCCGCATCGGCCAGTCGGCCGGCATCACCGGTCCGGTGGCCGGTTCGGTCAAGGAGCAGATCGCCGGCGCGCAGGTGTACCTGCGCACCATCAACGCCAGCGGCGGCGTGGCCGGGCGGCGCATCGAGCTGGTGACCCACGATGACGGCTTCGATGCCAAGCGCACGCCCGACAATGTGCGCAAGCTGATCGACGAGGACAAGGTGTTCGCGCTCTTCATGGTGCGCGGCACGCCGCAGAACGAAAGCATCCTGCCCATCATCGCCGCGCAGAAGGTGCCGCTGGTGGCGCCGCTGACCGGCGCCATCACGCTGCACCGGCCGGTGAACCGCTACGTGTTCAACGTGCGCGCCAAGTACCAGGACGAGGTGGCGCGTGCGATCAACCACCTGGCCACATCGGGCATGAGCCGCATCGGCATCTTCTACGCCAACGACGGCTTTGGCCGGGACGTGCTGGAAGGCTACAGTGCCGCGCTGCAGGCGCGCGGCGTGCAGCCGGCGGCGACGGCAAGCTTTGCCCGGCCCATGGGCGATATCACCCAGAGCGTGGCCGCCATGAACAAGGCCAACCCGCAGGCGGTATTGGTGATCGGCTCGGGCTCGGAGGCGGCGCGCATCATCCGCGAGCTGCGCCGCGCCGGCAGCGAGGCACAGTTCGTCACGCTGTCCAACAACGCGGCCGATTCCTTTATCCGTGAACTGGGCGCCGATGCGCGCGGGCTGATCATCACGCAGGTGGTGCCGGGCACCAACTCCAGCCAGATGACGCTGGCCAGCGAATACCGCAGCCTGGCCAAGCAGCAGGGCGTGGAGCCGTCGAACGCCGGCATGGAGGGTTTCATGTCGGCCAAGGTGCTGGTCGAAGGGCTGCGCCGCGCCGGCCCCGACCTGACGCGCGAGCGCCTGGTCACGGCGCTGGAAGGCATGCGCGACTACGACCTTGGCGGCATCCTGATCAGCTACAGCGCCGAGCGCCATACCGGCTCGTCGTTCGTGGAAATGTCGATCGTCTCGTCCACCGGCAAGCTGATCCGCTGAATCCCGCGGGCAGGGGGCTGCGGTATAGTCCCCGCATGGCTACTCCTACCCCCTCCCCCGATTCTCGTACCCCGTTCTCGCTGCACGGCCGCGTGGCGCTGGTGACCGGCGGCGCGCAGGGCCTGGGCCTGGCGATTGCCGCCGGGCTGGCCGATGCCGGTGCCCATGTGCTGGTGGTGGCGCGCAATGCGCAGCGCGTGCAAGCGGCCGTCGCGGCGCTGGCCGCGCGCGGCGGCAGCGCCGAGGCGCTGGTGCTCGATATCACCGATGAAGCCGCCGTGGTGGCCGCGTTCGACCGCATCGACGCCGCCTATGGCCGGCTCGACATCCTCGTCAACAACGCCGGCGCGCGCAACCGCAGCACCATGGCGCAGCTCGATGCCGGCGACCTGCGCGCCATGCTCGAGACCAACCTGGTGGCGCCCTACGCGCTGTGCCGGCTCGCCGCGCAGCGCATGCGCCGTGGCGACTACGGGCGCATCGTCAATGTGAGCTCGATCGCGGGCCAGGTCGCGCGCGCCGGCGACGTGCTCTACCCTGCCACCAAGGGCGCCCTGGACGCGCTCACGCGCGCCATGGCGGCCGACCTGGGGCGGCACGGCGTCACCGTCAACGCGATCGCCCCGGGCTACTTCGCCACCGAGCCCAACCAGGCCATGGTCGAGGACGAGGGCGTGGCCGAGTGGCTGCGCCAGCGCACCTCGCTGGGCCGCTGGGGCCAGCCAGAGGAAGTGGCGGGGGCGGTGGTATTCCTGGCGTCGCCGGCCGCATCCTATGTCACCGGGCAGGTGCTGGCCGTCGACGGCGGCTATCTCGGGCACTTCTGAGGGCGCCGCCGGCAGCAAAGCGTACCCAATTCTGCGTGCCGCTTTTGCCGGGTTTTCAGCGCCGCGCGGGCGGCTTGCCGCCGCGGTAGAACGCCTGCAGGCAGTCGATCATCGCGGCTGCCGCGGCCGAGTCGCCGCGGTCCTTGAGCCGCACCAGGCAAATATCGCGCACCAGCGACGGCAGCTGCAGCGGCCGGATCGCCAGCCCCTCGCGCCGGAACTGAAACAGCGCCAGCGACGGCACCGCGCTCACGCCCAGCCCCGCCTGCACCAGCGCCGCCACCGTCGCCAGGTGCTCCACCTCCATCACGCTGGTCAGGCGCAACGGATGCAGCGCGGCGTCCAGGTGCTGGCGCACGCTGGTCGTGCGCGACAGCTGGATAAACGGCAGGCCCGCCAGCATCTCCGGCGTGATGCGGCGCTTGCGTGCCAGTGGGTGGTCCGCCGGGCACACCAGGTGGAAGGTGTCGCGCACCAGCGGCTCCACGCGCAGGTCGTCGTCCTGGGCCGGCGCCGGGGCCAGCGCAAAGTCGGCGCGGCCCTGGCGGACCAGTTCGATGCAGCCGTCGGCGAGCTGGTCGAACAGCTCCAGCAGGATGCCCGGATAAAGCGCGCGGAACTGCGCCAGCAACGGCGGCAAGTCGCCGGCGGCCAGCGACGGCAGCGCCGCGATCGACACGCGCCCCTTGCGCCGCTCGGCGTGCGCGCGCAGGTCCTCGAACGCGGTTTCGAAATCGGCCAGCAGCCGGCGCGCGGTCTGCTCGAAGCGCACGCCGTCGCTGCTCAGTTCCACGTGCCGCGTGGTGCGTTCGAACAGCCGGCTGCCGGCCTGTTCCTCCAGCGTCTGCACCAGCGCGCTGAAGGCCGACTGCGACAGGTGGCAGGCACGCGCCGCGCGCGTGAAATTGCGGTAGGTGGCCAGCGCCACGAAGGCGCGCAGGTGCTTGACCGAGAGGTTCATGGGGCCCTGGCGGATTTATCCAGCAAGTCGATAGATTAATCCAAATAATCCGTTTTTTGGCTGGACGTCCCCGCTCTAGAATGGGATCGAGTCCACCAACAACCTGCCCCCACCATGACTGCTCCCTTGCTGATCGGCTCCGGCGCCGGCTTCTCCGGCGACCGCACCGATGCCGCGCTGCCGGTGGTGCGCACGCTGATTGCCTGCGGCCAGCCGGCCGCGCTGATCTTCGAGACCCTGGCTGAACGCACGCTGGCGCTGGCGCAGCTGGCGCGGCGCAACGATCCCGCGCAGGGCTACGAGCCGCTGCTCGATGCGCTGCTGGTGCCGGTGCTGGGCCTGTGCCTGCAACACCGCATTCCCATCGTCGGCAATTTCGGAGCCGCCAACCCGCGCGCTGCGGCGCGGCGCGTGCTGCAGCTGGCGCAGGAACTGGGCCTGCCCGCGCCGCGCGTTGCAGTCGTTGAGGGCGATGACCTGTCCGACGATGCGGGGCGCGCGCGCTTGCACGGCATTCTTGGCGATGCCTTTGAGGCCGATCGCTTCGTCTGCGCCAATGCCTATATCGGCGCGCAAGGCATCGCCGAGGCGATCGCTGCCGATGCCCAGGTGGTGGTGTGCGGGCGGGTGGCCGATCCGGCGCTGGCCGTGGGGCCGGCGATGGCGCACTTCGGCTGGTCATGGGATGACTGGGACCGCCTGGCCGCCGCCACCATGGCCGGCCACCTGCTGGAATGCGGGGCGCAGGTCACCGGCGGCTACTTTGCCGATCCCGGCATGAAGGACGTACCCGATGTGCATGCACTGGGCTTCCCGATCGCGCAGCTCGATGCCGACGGCGGCATCGAGATCTTCAAGGCCGCCAATACCGGCGGCTGCGTGGACCTGCGCACGGTCAAGGAGCAGCTGCTGTATGAGGTCCACGACCCGGCCGCCTACCTGACGCCGGACGTGGTGGCCGACATAGGCGCCGTCACCGTGGCGCAGCTGGGTCCGGACCGGGTGGCGGTGCGCAATGTGCGCGGCCATCCCCGTCCGGCGCAGCTCAAGGCCAATGTGTTCAGCCACGGCGGCTGGCTGGCCGAGGGCGAGATCTCGTACGCCGGCCCCAATGCCGCCGCCCGCGCGCGGCTGGCCGCCGACATCCTGTGCCGGCGCATGCAGCTGCTGGGCCATGACGCGCCCATCCGCTTCGACCTGATCGGCGTGCTCAGCGTGCTGGCCGACGATGGCGGCGCGATGTTCGCCCAGCGCCAGCCGCATGAGCAAGCGGCGCAGGACGTGCGCCTGCGCGCTGCGCTGGCGCACGACGACCTGGCGGTGGCGCAGGCCCTGCAGCGCGAGGTCAATGCGCTCTATACCTGCGGCCCGGCCGGCGGCGGCGGCGTGCGCACCGCGCAGCGCGCGCGCCTGAATGCCGTGTCGTGCCTGGTGCCGCGCGAGGCCGTGACGGCCACGCATAGTTTCATCGCCTGAGGAGGTCCGACCATGACTGACACTGCTGCGCTCTACCAGTTCGCCCACGGCCGCACCGGCGACAAGGGCAACCGTTCCAACATCAGCGTGATCGCCTACGACGCGCGCAACTACGACCACCTGGTCACGCACGTGACCGAAGACGCCGTGCGCGCGCTGTTCCGCGAGCGCCGGCCCACGTCCGTCACGCGCTACCTGGTGCCATCGCTGCAGGCGATGAACTTCGTCCTCGACGGCGTGCTCGATGGCGGCGTCAACGACGCGCTCAACCTCGACACGCACGGCAAGGCACTGTCGTTCCGACTGCTGCAGCTTGAGATCCCTGTGCCGCCGCGGCTCGCGTCCGGCGCCGCGGATAGCCACTGATCCATCGCTTCACACCGACAACAAGTTCTACAGGAGACCACGATGTACCCATTTCTCAAGCCACTGGCCGTTGCCGCGCTGGCGCTGATCCTGCCCGCGGGGCTGGCCTGGGCCGAGTTCCCGGACAAGCCGATCCGCTTCGTGGTGCCGTTCGCGGCCGGCAGCGCCACCGACCAGCTGGCGCGCGCCATCGGCCAGGCCATCACCGTGGACAGCAAGGCCACCGTGGTGGTCGACAACAAGCCGGGCGCCAACGGCTTCATCGCCGCATCGGACGTGGCCAAGGCCGCGCCGGACGGCTACACCGTGCTGATCAGCACCAACACCACGCATGCGGCCAACGAGCACCTGTTCAAGAAGCTGCCCTACGACCCGGTCAAGGACTACGCGCCGATCACCACGCTGGGCCGCGGCGGCCAGATCATGGTGGTCAACCCGCAGGTGCCGGCCAAGACCGTGGGCGAGTTCATCGCGCTGGCAAAACAGCAGCCGGGCAAGCTCAGCTTCGGCAGCGGCAGCTCGTCGTCGCGCATTGCCGGCGAGCTGTTCCAGCAGATGGCGCATGTGGAGTTGCTGCACGTGCCGTACAAGAGCAACCCGCTGGCCATCACCGACCTGCTCGGCAACCAGATCCAGATGATGATCACCGACACGGCCACCGGCCTGCCGCAGGTCAAGAGCGGCAAGCTGCGCGCGCTGGGGGTGTCGGGCAAGACGCGCTCGCCGCTGGCGCCGGACGTGCCGACCATCGACGAAGCCGGCGTCAAGGGCTATGAGATGAGCTACTGGTTCGCGGCCTATGCGCCCGCCGGCACGCCGCAGCCGGTGGTGGCGAAGCTCAATGCGATGATGGTCAAGGCCGCGCGCGGCGATACCGCGGCCGGTTTCTACAAGTCGACCGGCACGGAGGTGTTCACCAGCACGCCCGCGGAGCTGGCGAAGTTCCAGTTGCAGGAGTCCGGCAAGTGGGGGCGCATCATCAAGGCGGCGAATATCCAGCCAGAGTGAACGCAGGGCAGCGCAAGCTCCCATGCATGGAAAACGGGGCCAAACGGCCCCGTTTTTTACGCAGAAGTAGGTACGCTTTGGTGCTTGCGGCCTTGATGGACAAGGGCCGGCTAAGATATGCCTGGCAGCGCGGCCTTGCCGCTCCGGCCTACTCCTCGACAACACCAACCAGAACAGGAACAGGATATGAAGCAGCAGTCCGTGGTGTGCCATGCAACCTTACGTCCGGGCCGTCGCCCGGTGCTGCGCCAGGCCGTATTGCGTGCCGCCATCGCCGTCACCATCGGGGCCGCCGTGCTTCCCGCCATTGCCACTGCGCAGACCACCACGCCGCCGGCCCAGCAGAAGACCCAGGTGCCGGGCTACTACCGCATGATGGTCGGCCAGCTCGAGGTCACGGCGCTCTATGACGGCTACATCGACCTGGACCCGAAGATCCTCAAGTACACCAGCGCGCGCGAGGTGCAGAGCCTGCTGGCGCGGATGTTCGTCGAATCGACGCCGGGCATGCAGACCGCGGTCAACGCCTACCTGATCCATACCGGCAGCCACCTGGTGCTGGTCGATACGGGCGCGGCAGCCTGCTTCGGGCCCACCCTCGGGCGCATCGGCGAAAACCTGCGCGCGGCGGGCTACGCGCCGGAACAGATCGACACCGTGCTGCTGACCCACCTGCACGGCGACCACGCCTGCGGCCTGGCCACGGACGGCAAGGCGGCGTTCCCGAACGCAACCGTCTATGTCGACAAGGCCGATGCCGACTACTGGCTCAGCGAAGCCAATGCCGCCGCCGCGCCGAAGGAGGCGCAGGGCCTGTTCGCCATGGCGCGCGCCGCGGTCGCGCCGTACCAGGCGGCGCAGCGCTTCCGCCCCTTCAGCGGCGGCGCCGGTGTCGAGCCCGTTCCCGGTGTGCGCGCGGTGCCGGCCAATGGCCATACTCCGGGCCACAGTGGCTACCTGTTCACCTCGGGCAAGGACAGCCTGCTGCTGTGGGGCGACATCGTGCACAGCCATGCGGTGCAGTTCCGCCGCCCGCAGGTGGCGATCGAGTTTGACGTGGACAGCCACCAGGCCGTGATCACGCGCCAGCGCATCCTGGCCGATGCCGCCAAGGGCCGGCTGTGGGTGGGGGGCGCGCATATGCCCTTCCCGGGCCTTGGTCATGTGCGCCGCGATGTGGCCGGATATGCGTGGGTGCCGGCGGAATTCGGGCCGATCCGCAACGACCGCTAGCCGACCACGCCGGGCCGTCGCTTTTTCGCCTAGAGTCATCCCAGCGGCCCGTATGACGTACGGGACGGATGGTCGTGTCCACTGCGGAGGATTTGCGATGAACGCCAGGGCATCCCGCTTCGATCCTGCCCGCCGCCGCTGGCTTGGCGCCGGCGCCGCGGCCCTGGTGCTGGCCGCGCCCCTGCCACGCGCCGCGTGCGCCCAGCCTGGCCCGGCGGCCGGCCGCGAGGCTGCCGCGCAGCGCATCGGCGTGATCGGCTCGGGCCGCATCGGCGGCACCGTGGGCGGGCTGTGGGTCAAGGCCGGACACCCGGTCCTGTTCTCGTCGCGGCACCCGGAGGCACTCAAGCCGCTGGTCGAAGAATTGGGTACGCTGGCGCGCGCCGGCACCGTGGCCGAAGCCATTGCGTTCTCTAACGTGCTGTTCCTGGCCACGCCCTACGGCGCGCTGCCGCAGCTCAGCCGCGACCATGCCGAGGCCTGGCGGGGCAAGATCGTGCTTGATGCCACCAACGCCTACGAGCACCGCGACGGCCCGATCACCGAGGAGGCCAGGCGTGACGGCATCGGCATCACCACCGCGCGCTACCTGCGCGGCGCGCGCGTGGTGCGGGCCTTCAACTTCATGGGGGCGGCGCAGTTTGCCAGCGAGCATCACCGGGCGGGCGGCCTGGTGGCGGTGCCCATCGCCGGCGACGACAAGGCCGCGCTCGACGTGGCCGCGCAACTGGTGCGCGATGCGGGATTTGAACCGGTGGTGGTGGGGCCGCTGGCCAGCGCGGATCGCTTCGCACCGGGCGGGCCGCTGTTCCGGCAGGTGGGTACGGCCGAGGAGTTCCGGCGCAAGATGGGCGCACGCTGACGCTGCGCCCGGGGGTGCTGGCGGATCAGGGCCGGCGCCGCTCCATTGCCACCATCGACGGCGTGAAGCCGAGCTGGCCGAAGAATGCGGCTTCGGAGGAACGCGCCGCGCGCAGCATCCAGGTGATGTCGGGGTCGTTGCCCACGATGTGCCGCACCAGGGCGCGGCCGATGCCGCGCCGGCGGTGGCTGGGCGCGACGGCAACCATCGACAGGAAGCCGTCGCAGACGTCGTCGCACAGCGCGCGGGCAAAACCGACGATCTCGCCGTGCTCCACCGCCACGACCACGCGTTGGGAGTTGGCCACCAGCCGTGCGAATTTCTCCGGGCCGCCCACCCGGTGGGCCCAGCCGTTGGCGATCAGTAGTTGTCTGGCTGCCTCGATGTCGTCGGGCAACAGGTTACGGATTTCCATCGGCGGCTCTCCCAGTAAAGCGTGTACGGCCCCTCGCCGCCCCTTGCCACGAGGGGCGCCGCGAGTCGAGAACAGCACGGGAACCCGTGCCGCGCAATTGGCGGAGTGTAGCGAGCGGGCGCGGGCGCGTCAATTTGGCTTCCGGCGGGGTCGGGTGCTGCTCACGCCAGCGCGCCGGCGCGGTATCATGGCCTCCATGAACGCCCCCGTCTTTTCCTCCGCACATCCGGCCGACCAGCTTGCCGAGTTCACCGACGCGGATGCGGCGATCGCGCGCATCCGCGACATCTACGAAGCTTCGGTGGGCGCCGTGCGCGCGCGCTTCGACGCCTTCGCCAGCGGCAAGCCGCTGCCCTCGGCCGCGCATGCGTGCTATCCGTACCTGGGCATCTCGGTCAACATCGAGACCATGGTCACCGACAGCCGGCCGTCATGGGGCACCGTGGCCTACCCGGGGGTGTATGGCACCACCGTGACCCGCCCCGACCTGCTGGCGGACTACTACCGCGACCAGATCGAGCGGCTGATGCGCTATCACCGCGTGCCGGTGGTGGTAGGGCTGAGCCGGCGCCCGATCCCGCTGCCGTTCGTGATCGAGGCTTCGACCACCGACATCAGCTACACCCAGGCGCGCGAGCTGGAGGCATCGTTCGTGCTGCCCGAGCTGAGCCGCATCGACGACGGCATCGCCAACGGCACCTATGAGCCGATCCCGGGCGAGGCCTGGCCGCTGTCGCTGTTCCCGGCCGAGCGCGTGGACCTGGCCCTGCAGCGGCTGTACCACTACACCGGCACGGCACCGCAGCATTTCCAGCGCTTCGTGCTGTTCACCAACTACCAGCGCTATGTCGACGAGTTTGTCGAGCTGGGCCGGGGCCTGATGGCCAGCAGCGACGGCGGCGGCTACACCCGCTTTGTCGAGCCCGGCGACGTGATGCAGGAACTGGGCGGCGCGGAACCCGACGACGCCTCACGCCCGCGCGCGCTGCCGCAGATGCCGGCCTATCACCTGGTGCGCGAAGACAAGCTGGGGGTGACGCTGGTCAATATCGGCGTGGGCCCGTCCAACGCCAAGACCATGACCGACCACCTAGCCGTGCTGCGCCCGCATTGCTGGCTGATGGTGGGCCACTGCGGCGGCCTGCGCCGCTCGCAGCAGCTGGGCGACTACGTGTTGGCGCACGCCTATGTGCGCGACGACCACGTGCTCGACCACGACCTGCCGCCGTGGGTGCCGGTGCCGCCGATCGCCGAGATCCAGGTGGCCCTGCAGGAGGCCGTGGCGCGCGTGACCGGGCTGTCCGGCAACGAGATGAAGACCCGCATGCGTACCGGCACGGTGGTCTCGACCGATGACCGCAACTGGGAACTGAAGTCCAAGTCGCTGTATGCGCGCTTCAACCAGTCGCGCGCGATTGCCATCGATATGGAAAGCGCGGCGGTGGCGGCCAATGGCTTCCGGCTGCGCGTGCCCTATGGCACGTTGCTATGCGTGTCGGACAAGCCGCTGCATGGCGAGCTCAAGCTGCGCGGCATGGCCAACGCCTTCTATCGCCAGCGCGTCAGCCAGCATATGACCATCGGGCTGGAGGCGATCCGCATCCTGCGTGAGAACGGGGTGGAGCAGCTGCATTCGCGCAAGCTGCGCAGCTTTGATGAGCCGGCGTTCCGGTAGGTCCGCATCCTCGCTCATCCGGAAAAGCAAAAGGCCGGCGCCTGATTGGCGCCGGCCTTTTGCATGGCACTGCAGGATCAGAAGCGATACCCCACACCCATGCTGAACAGCCACGGATCCAGGTTCACCTTGGACACCTTGACATCGCCGGCCTTCACATCGCTCGACAGCCAGATCTTCTTGATGTCGGCGTTCAGGAACCAGTTCTTGGTCAGCTTGTAGTCCATGCCGATCTGCAGCGCGGGACCGACGCTCCAGCTATCGAGCTGCAGCGCGTTGTTGGCAATGTTCTCGCCCCAGATGCGGGTGAAGTTCAGGCCCGCGCCGATATACGGGCGGAAGGTGCCGTTGGGAATGAAGTGGTACTGCACCAGCAGCGTCGGCGGCAGATGCTTGAAGGTGCCGACCTTGTTGCCGTCCAGGTAGACGTTCTGCTTCTGCGGCACGGTCAGCACCAGTTCGGCGGCGATGTTCGGCGTGAAGAAGTAGGTGACGTCGAACTCGGGAATCCACTTGTTGTTGACCGTAATGCGGTCCGACGGGCCGACGCCGCCGACGGGGTCGGAGCTCTTGGCCATGTCGAGATAGGTGCCGCGCAGGCGCACCATCCAGTTGCCCTGGGCATCGTCCGCGGCGGCGGCAGGGGTGGCAAAGGCGCCCAGCATGGCGCAGGCGGCGATGGCGGAACAGGTGACCCGGGTGCGAAGAGAGAGTGTTTTCATGAGGTTCTGCTTGGTCTGGTATCAAATCCGGATCCAGTTTGGCCGAGCAGGCCGGGCTGGGCTTTGACCCAAAACAAGTAGCGGGGAACGGGGCTGGCTGGGTCGCGCAGGCGCTACAGCGAGGAAGGCGCCACGGTGCCCAGTTGCGCCGACGCTTCTAAACACATGCGGAATTATTCGTGGCGCGGTGCGATGCTGCCCCTTACGCTGTGCGAAAGATCCGAGCACGCCAGCAGCGTGTGCGGATCGGCACCGAGCATGTCGTGGGCGTCCGCAAGGGCCTCTTTCCGGGTGTGCCCCGTGGGGGCGGGGCACACCGGTTTTCTTGCGGCGGCTTGCGGTGTCAGGCCTCGGCGGCCTCTGCTGACTGCGAGGCTTGCGCCACGCCAAAGCCGGCCTGCAGGTGCCGGTTCACGCCCGAGATCACCGCGCGCAGCGAGGCCGTGACCAGATTGGCGTCGATGCCGGCGCCGAACCCTGTCGGCGAATCGCCCACGCGCACTTCCACATAGCAGGCCGCGCGCGCATCGGCGCCGGCGGTCATTGCATGCTCGTGGTAGTCCATCACGCGTACCGGCAAGTCCAGCGCATTGACGAAGGCATCGATGGGCCCGTTGCCGGTGCCGCGCACGCTGCGCTGCTTGCCGTCGCGCACCATCTGCACTTCGATCTCCGTGGCGCCGCCGCTGTCAGACACCAGCTGGTGCGATACATAGCGCAGCGGTGTCTGCTGCGCGAGGTACTCGCGTTGGAACAAACCATAAAGATCATCGGCACTTGCCTCAAGCCCGGTGTCGTCGGTCATGGCCTGCACTGCGCGGCTGAATTCGATCTGCAGGCGGCGCGGCATGTAGATGCCATGCACCTGCTCCAGCAGGTAGGCCATGCCGCCCTTGCCGGACTGGCTGTTGACGCGGATCACTGCGTCATAGCTGCGGCCGAGATCGGCCGGGTCGATCGGCAGGTAGGGCACTTCCCAGATGCTGTCCGGCTGCTGCTGCGCAAAGCCCTTGCGGATCGCATCCTGGTGCGAGCCCGAGAACGCGGTGAACACCAGGTCGCCCACATACGGGTGGCGCGGATGCACCGGCAGCTGGTTGCAGTGCTCCACGCACTGGCGCACCGCGTCGATATCGGAGAAGTCCAGTCCGGGCGCCACGCCCTGCGTATAGAGGTTGAGCGCCAGCGTCACCAGGTCGACATTGCCGGTGCGCTCGCCGTTGCCGAACAGGCAGCCTTCGACGCGGTCCGCGCCTGCCATCAGCGCCAGTTCCGCGGCGGCCACCGCGGTGCCACGGTCGTTGTGCGGGTGCACTGACAGCGCGATGTGTTCGCGCCGTGCCAGGCGGCGGTGCATCCATTCGATCTGGTCGGCGAACACGTTGGGCGTGCTGCATTCGACTGTGGTCGGCAGGTTCAGGATCATCGGCCGGCCCGGGCCGGCCTGCCAGGCGGCAGAGACGGCGTCGCTGACTTCCAGCGAGAAGTCGAGCTCAGCCAGGCTGAAAGTCTCGGGTGAATACTCATAGGTCCATGCCGTCCCGGGCATGGCATCGGTCAGCGCCTTGATCAGGCGCGTGCCCGAGACCGCGACTTCCTTGATCTCTTCACGCGAGGCATTGAAGACAATGCGCCGCCAGGCCGGTGCGATCGGGTTGTACAGGTGCACCGTGGCCCGCGCTGCGCCGCGCACGGACTGGACGGTGCGGCGGATCAGGTCTTCGCGCGATTGCGTCAGCACCACGATGTTGACGTCGTCGGGGATGCGCTGCTCTTCGATCAGCATGCGCACGAAGTCGAAATCGGTCTGCGAGGCGGCGGGGAATGCGACTTCGATTTCCTTCAGGCCGATCTTCACCAGTTGCTCGAAGAAGCGCAGCTTGCGCGCCGGGTTCATCGGCTCGATCAGGGCCTGGTTGCCGTCGCGCAGGTCGGTGCTCATCCAGCGCGGTGCGCGCGTGATGGTGCGGCCGGGCCAGGTGCGGTCAGGGATGTCGACGGTAGCGGCGGGCTGGTACTTGGTGGCGGGATTGCTGAGCATACGGGGTCTCCTTCCTCGCTAAGGGAAGCAAAAAAAAGAAAAACGGGAAAAGGGTGGCGAAAGGCTGCCGAACTGCCACGGGGCACTAGGCCCGGCAACCGATCGATAGGCTTAGCAGTAGCGAGGAAGCGCGCAGGGCGCGGCCCGATGCCTGGGCAGCCAGCACGCGAGCGCGGGCAGCGATGCGGGACGCATCGGCAGCCTGGCTGAGTGTGCTGGTGTAACGGTTCATCGTGCCTGGAGGAGGAGGGCGGGGAGCCGCTCGTGGTTGGTGCGCATCCGGCAGGCGCCGGATGGCCTGCAAAGGTTAGTCGACAAGGCCGGCCCCGGTCAAGCGTGGGAGCGCGCCGGGTGCGGGCGTGGCCCGATCGGGGGACTGCCATGCGCGGGTTGCGCCAAACGGCTGGGTCCGGCTTGCGGGCGGAACCCTGCCGGTCTTATTTGCCTCGCCCGAATGGCGGTGCCGCTGCGCTGAAAGGATGAACCACGCGCATGCTCTGTGCGCCGCACCTCAGTCCTCTGGCCGGTATTGCGCTGGCACCTTTGTGCCTAGGCTGGTAGCGCGGGAAAAAACACACGACTGGGGGGAACATCATGAGACTGAGAACGTGGGCATCCTGGCTGGCAGGCGCTGCCATGACCTTGCTGCTGGCAGCGTGCGGCGGTGGCGGCGGCGGTTCGGGCACGCCCACCACGCCAAACGCAGGCGGCACCACGCCGCTGACCTATACGGTGAAGATGAGCGTGACCTCCGGCGAGGTCGGCGTCGGCCGCACGATCACCATCAGCGCGCTGGCGGTGGACAGCAACGGCATCGACGTGTCCGGCAACACCACCTTCAACTGGACCAGTACCGACAGCGGCATTGCCACCGTGGAGCCGAGTGCCACCACGCCGGGCAGCGCCGTGGTCAAGGGCATTGCAACCGGGACGACCACCGTCCAGGTGGTGGCGAGCGTCAAGGGCGCCGACAACACCACGGTGCAGCTGCCCGCGCAATCCGCCACCATCACCGTGGTGCCGGCCTCGGCGCTGAGCTACAGCCTGTCGATCCCGAACAGCAGCCTGTCGATGAGCGACGGGCAGACGCTGCCGGTCAAGGTATCGCTGGTCGACAGCAATGGCGCCGATGTGTCCGCCAGCGTCAACAGCTGGGCATGGTCCAGCAGCGGCACCGCGGTCCAGGTCACGGCCAGCCAGAACAGCGCCACGCTGAAGGCGAGCAACAGCTCACCCACCGCCGTGGCCACGGCCAGTGTCTCGGTGTCGGTGACCGCGCCGGACGGGCATGCCATTGCCGGGGTGATCGCGGTGACGGTGCAGAAGAACGGCGCTGCCGCCTATCGCGTGGTGACGACCAAGGGCGGCCGCGAGGTGAATGCGCTGCAGGTCTTCAGCAACCGTCCGGAAACCTTCACCTCGCGTGTGCTGCGCCACGATGGCCAGGACGTGACCGCGGACTTCGACGGCGCCTGGACCTACAATGCGACCTCGGCCACGCTGTCCGCATCGGAAGCGGCGGGTACGCATGACGCCACGGTGAGCACCAGCCTGGCCAGCGACAAGGGCCCGGTCCAGAGCAGCCTGACGGTGACCGCAGTCAGCACCAGGCTGGGCGAGCGCCGCAGCGCCACGCTGACGGTGACCGAGAACCCGGTCTGGGCGCTGGTTGGCGACAACCAGGATCCAATGACGCTGCTGCTGATGCCGCCGACGACGGTCGAGGTGACCGCACGCATGAAGCACCTGGGTGATGACGCGCAGTACACCGCGTGCAACAACTGGGCTTGGGACAAGACCGGTCCGGTGACACTGAGCCCAAGCATGGTCATGCTGCCGAACCAGGTGCGCGCCGCCGGCACCGCGGCTGGCGACTTCACCATTACCGCGACCTGCACTGCGGCCGCCGACAATACGCCGCTGAAGCTGGTCTTCTACGGTACGGTCAAGTAAGCAGCAGGTTCCCGCGCCTGACGAAACGCCCTCCATCCGGAGGGCGTTTCGTTTTGGGGCACACCAGCGGCCGTCGGGAGGGAAGCCGTCAAAGCGTACCCGTTTCTGCGTGACTGGCGCCGAGCGTTCCAGGCGCTGCCGGGGCCTGCCGACAAAGGCGTCCGGACAAGGCTGGGCCTGCCTTTGCGGGACGTGCCCGAGATGCGTGCCAGGCCAGCCAGTGCGCAAAGCGTACCCGTTTCTGCGTGCCCACGGCGCAAGCCTTTCCAGGCGGGTTCTCTCTCCGCCAGGCCGTCAACAGGCGAGCGCAAACCGCTGCTTCCGCGCCGGGCGGAAGCAGCGGGCGTACCCGTTTCTGCGTGGATATGTAGAGGGGGAAAGCGCGCCGCTCAGCGCTTGCGCACGAAGCGAACCACCTGTTCGGCAGTCTGGCCCTGCGCGCCGGAGGTGGTGTTGGCGGTGTTGGATCCGCAGGTATTGCAGCCGCCGTCGTCGCAGCCGCTGGCACAGCCCGCGGCGGCCTGCGGGGCCAGCCAGCGCGCCAGCCGGGCGCGCCAGCCGGCGGCGGCGCTGCCGCCCAGGCGCGCGGCGAGTGCCGCCTTGACGCGCTCGCGCGTGCGCGGCGCGTAGCGCGCGATCACCTGCACCGCGCACGCCAGCACGATCAGCGGGACCAGCAGCGTTTCGATGGCGTGGTAGAGGGACATGGCGGCGTGGTGCCTCAGCTGAACATCAGCGCGACGCGGTAGGTCACGAAGGCCGCCAGGTAAGCCAGCCCGGTCAGGTAGGCCGCCGACAGCGCCATTACCTTCCACGAGTCGGTCTCGCGCCGGATCACTGCCAGCGTGGAGATGCACTGCGGTGCGAACACGTACCAGGCCAGCAGCGACAGCGCGGTGGCCAGCGACCATTGCGCGGAGATCATCGGCGCCAGCTGCGTGGCCACGGCCTCTTCGCTGCCCGACAGCGCATAGACGGTTGCCAGCGCACCCACGGCCACCTCGCGCGCGGCCAGGCCCGGCACGAGCGCGATGCAGATCTGCCAGTTGAAGCCCACCGGTGCGAACACCTTCTGCAGCGCATGGCCGATCATGCCGGCAAAGCTGTAGTCGATGGCCGGCGCGGTCGCGCCCACGGGCGCGGACGGGAAGGTCGACAGGAACCACAGCAGCACCGTCAGCGCCAGGATCACCTTGCCCACCCGCGACAGGAAGATGCGGGCACGCTCCCACAGGCCGATGGCCACGTCGCGCGGATTGGGGATGCGGTACGACGGCAGCTCCATCAGCAGCGGATGGTCGGTGCGGTCGCGGCGGAAGAACTTGAGCGCGTAGGCCACCACCAGCGCGCTGACGATGCCCGCCACGTACAGCGCGAACAGCACCAGCCCCTGCAGGTTGAACAGGCCCATCACGGTGCGTTCGGGGATGAAGGCGCCGATCAGCAGCGCATACACCGGCAGCCGTGCCGAGCAGGTCATCAGCGGCGCCACCAGGATGGTGGTGAGCCGGTCGCGCGGGTCCTGGATGGTGCGGGTGGCCATGATGCCGGGGATGGCGCAGGCAAAGCTGGACAGCAGCGGGATGAACGAGCGCCCCGACAGCCCCGCGCCCATCATCAGGCGGTCCAGCAGGAAGGCCGCGCGCGGCAGGTAGCCGGATTCCTCCAGCGTCAGGATGAACAGAAACAGGATCAGGATCTGCGGCAGGAACACCACTACGCTGCCCAGGCCAGCGATCAGGCCGTCGACCAGCAGGCTCTTGAGCATGCCGTCGGGCAGGTGGGCACCCAGCATCTCGCCGGCCCAGTGCACGCCGCCCTCGATGCCGTCCATCAATGGCTGGGCCCAGGAGAACACGGCCTGGAACATCAGGAACAGCAGCACCGCCAGCAGCAGCAGGCCGATCACCGGATGCAGCACGATGCGGTCGAGGCGGTCATCCAGCGCGGCGGTGCGCGCCGGCATGCTCACCGCGGCCGCCAGCAGGCGGTTGACCTCGGCATGCACGTCAATGTCGTTGGCGGGTTCCGGCGTGGCCGGCGGGGCCGGCGGCAGGGTGTCGTCGAGCAGGCTGACCAGCGCCGCGGCACCGTCGTGCTTCACCGCCACGGTGCTGACCACCGGTACGCCGAGCGCGGCCGACAGCTTGTCGCGGTCGATCCGGATGCCGCGCCGCGCGGCGGCGTCGCTCATATTGAGCACCACCACCATGGGCAGGCCCAGGCGGCGCAGTTCCAGCACGAAGCGCAGGTGCAGGCGCAGGTTGGTCGCATCGACCACCGACACCAGCAGGTCCGGGCGCTGCTCGCCGGCGCGCATGCCCAGGCAGACATCGCGCGTTATGGCTTCATCGAGGCTGGCCGCGTGCAGGCTGTAGGCGCCCGGCAGATCCAGGATGCGCACCTGGCGCCCGGCCGGCGACACGAAGTAGCCTTCCTTGCGCTCGACGGTCACGCCCGCATAGTTGGCCACCTTCTGGCGGCTGCCGGTCAGGCGGTTGAACAGTGCGGTCTTGCCGCAATTGGGATTGCCGACCAGCGCAATGCGCAGGGCAGAAGTGGAAGGAGCTGCAGACATAATCCGGGGGAAGGCTCAGGCAGTCCGTTTTGCGGACGGTTTGGCGGTCTGGTCGCCGCCCTGCGTGGCGGGGGCGATGCTGGTGACCGAGGCGCTGGCGACCTCTACGCCGATGCGCGACGCTTCCGAGCGGCGCAGCGCAAAGCGGGTGAAGCCTACCTGCGCCACCAGCGGGTCCATGCCGAAGGGGCCGTAGGCGATGATCTGCACGGCTTCACCGGGGACGAAGCCCAGTTCGCGCAGGCGGCGCGCGACCGGGTCTCCCGGGGTGGCGTCGTCCACCGATTGCACAACGGCGGGCGTGCGCCGTGGAAGTTCAGACAACCGCATCATGCTTCCAGTCCGTGGCGCGGTCTGCCGCCAAGCGGCCAGCGCGACCACGCCGGGGTGTGTAAATGAAAATCGTTTTCATTGTATCGCAAATTAGGCATGACGTTGCCCCCTCAAAGGGCGGGGCACGCCGGCCTGCTGCCGCGTCATTGCGCCGCAGGAGGCAAATGATAACCGCTCGGGATGGGGGTGACGGGGGGTGCGCGGGCGGGTAATGCTGCCCAGGTAACGTTTCTTTCGCCTACCGTCATCCCCGCGCGAGCGGGGCCGCGGGCGGCCCGGCTGAAGTGTAGAACGCCGCGCATGAATTCAACCCGATGCAGCGCAGTTCGGCTTTGCGAAGCCGAATGCAACCAGCTTCATGTAGCGCCGATCAATTACTACATTTGCGTTATTGGATGCCGTAAGCGGGCAGGGTTAAGCTCCAAGCACGCTGAACACCCCGTTCCACGCGTACTTCACAAGCCATCGGTCTATCGGCCGGTGGCTTTTTCTTTGTGGCTGCCCTGCGCGGCGGCTGTCATCTCCCGCACCATGCCGACAAAGTGATCGCGCGCAGGATGGTCCGGCGCCGTCTTCCACGCGCAGTAGACCTCCGAGCGCACCGCCGCGTCTGCCAGCGGCCGGAACGCGGCTCCGGCCATGCCGGAGCGCGCCAGCGCCGCGGGCACCACCGCCACGCCCATCCCCTGCGACACCAGCGACACCACCGACAGCCAGTGCCGGACTTCATGCCGGATCTGCGGATAGAAGCCCTGCGCCGCGCACATGTCGAAGATGCGGCTGTAGTAGTCCGGCGAGGCCTTGCGCGAGAACAGCACGAACGGCTCGCCGCGCAATGCCGCCAGCGGCAACTCCGGGAGCGCGGCCAGCGCATGGTCGGCCGGCAGGCAGCAGACAAACGGTTCGCTGTGCACCAGCGTCGCCTGCAGCGTGTCCGGCACGCGGCCGGTGTGGATAAAGGCGGCGTCGAGCTCGTCGTGCAGCAGCGCGTCGATCTGCTCCTGTGAGTTGAGCTCGGTCAGCGCCACCTGAATGCCGGGATAGGCCGCCTGGAACCCGCGCAGCGTCTGCGGCAGCCCGCGATACAGCATCGAGCCGACAAAGCCCACCCGCAGCCGCCCGACTGCGCCCGCTTCGATCTCGCGTGCCAGCACCCGCGCCGCCTCGGCCTGCGCCAGCAGCGCCATGGCCGATTCGCGGAAGGCCCGCCCGGCCGCGGTCAGTCGCACCCCGCGGCTGTCGCGGTCGAACAGCCGGGCCCCGACCGAGGCCTCCAGCTGCTGGATATTGAGCGACAGCGGCGGCTGGGAAATGGCAAGCCGGCGCGCGGCCCGGCCGAAGTGCAGTTCCTCGGCCAGCACGAGGAAGTAACGCAGGTGGCGGAATTCCATGGCGATACAGAAATTATATGGATCAAGCCAATTTTAGAATTAGACGCGAATCTTTGGGGTTCCAATAATGGAGGCCAAAGGGGCCGCAAGCCGGCACCAGCCAATTCCAGGAGACCAGCCATGCCGTCCAGCGCCGTGCGCGACACCACACTTCAAGCCCACTCCACCGCACCGGCCGCTGCCCACCCGGTACCCGACCGCCAGGGCGGCAGCCTGTTTGCCGCCGACCCGGACCTGCGCGCGCTGCTGCCGCTCTACCTGCCGCCCGACCTGTTCAACCACCTGCTGCCGCACCTGGAGCGCATGGGTGCGCTGGCCGGCGGCGTGCTCGACGAACTGGCCGGCGTGGCCGACCGCCATCCCCCCGAACTGACCTACCGCACCCGCGCGGGCGTCGATGCGCAGCGCATCGACAAGCATCCGGCCTATGTGGAGATGGAGCGCGTGGCCTTTGCCGAATTTGGCCTCGCGGCGGCGTCGCACCGCGGCGGCGTGCTGGGCTGGGACAAGCCCATGCCGCCAGCAGCTAAGTACGCACTCACATATCTGTTTGTGCAAGCCGAGTTCGGCCTGTGCTGCCCGCTGTCGATGACCGATTCGCTGACGCGCACGCTGCGCAAGTTCGGCGACCCGGCGCTGGTCGAGCGCTTCCTGCCCAACCTGACCACCCAGGTCTTTGACGATCTCTACCAGGGCGCGATGTTCATGACCGAGCAGGGTGCCGGCTCCGACGTCGCCGCCACCGCCACCCGCGCGGTGCGCGACGCTTCGGCCGAGGGCGGCTGGCGCCTGCAGGGCGACAAGTGGTTCTGCTCCAACCCCGATGCCACGCTGGCGATGGTGCTGGCCCGCGTGGAGGATGAGGCCGGCAACGCCGTGCCGGGCCACAAGGGCGTGTCGCTGTTCCTGCTGCCGCGCAAGCTGGCCGATGGCAGCGACAACCACTACCGCATCATCCGCCTGAAGGACAAGCTGGGCACGCGCTCGATGGCCAGCGGCGAGATCCGGCTGGAAGGCGCGCATGCCTGGCTGGTCGGCGAACCCGGCCGCGGCTTCGTGCAGATGGCTGACATGATCAATAACTCGCGCCTGTCCAACGGCGTGCGCGCCGCCGGCCTGATGCGCCGCGCGCTGACCGAGGGCCTGTTCATCGCGCGCGAGCGCCAGGCCTTCGGCAAGCGCCTGCAGGACATGCCGCTGATGCGCCGCCAGCTGCTCAAGCTGACCCTGCCCACCGAGCAGGCGCGCACCATGGTGCTCCAGACCGCCGAAGCACTGCGCCGCGCCGATGCCGGCGAGGCCGACGCCTACCCGCTGATGCGCATCCTGACGCCGCTGATCAAGTTCCGCGCCTGCCGCGACGCGCGCAAGGTCACCGGCGACGCCATGGAGATCCGCGGCGGCTGCGGCTATATCGAGGAATGGAGCGATCCGCGCCTGGTGCGCGATGCCCATCTCGGCTCGATCTGGGAAGGCACCAGCAATATCGTCGCGCTTGACGTGCTGCGCGCGGTCCGCCGTGAAGGCGCGCTGCCGGTGCTGCAGGCACACCTGGCCGGCCTGCTGGCCGATACGCCGATGCATGCGGCGGCGCGTGCCGTGTTCGAAGGCGCCATCGCCGCAGCGGCGAAGCTGGCCGCGCAAGCCGCTGAGGCCGGCGCCGACGGCGAACTGCTGGCGCGCCAGGCGGCTTCGGCGCTGTACCACGTCACCAGCGCGGTGGCGATGGCCTGGGAGGCCGGGCGTATCGGCTCGGTGCGCCGCATGCGGCTGGCGCAGCTGGTGCTGCGCCATCGCGTGCTGCCGCAGGATCCGCTTGCAGCGCAGGCCGAGCCCGAGTGGCTGGCCGAGACCGTCGCGCCGGCTGACGGCACCGTGCATGCCGCTGGCGCGGTCGACCAGGTCAACGTGTTCTGACCGGATCCACGTCCGGCAACCATTCCCCGCAACACCATCCCGCCACCAGCGGGAGACGTCCTATACCCAGGAGACAACGCCATGAAACTCTGGCACCGCGTAGCGGCCATCGCCGCCTGCTCGCTCTGTATCGCCCCCGCCTTCGCGCAGAAGGACTTTCCGTCCAAGCCGATCATGATGGTCGTCACCTACCCGCCGGGCGGCCCTACCGATGCCATGGCGCGCACGCTTGCCGCCGCGCTCAAGACCAGCCTGGGCCAGCCGGTGGTGGTGGAGAACCGCGCCGGCGCCGGCGGCAATATCGGCGCCGAGGTGGTGGCGCGCGCCGAGCCCGACGGCTACACGCTGATGTTCGGCACCTCCGCGCCGCTGGCGATCAATGTGAGCCTGTACCGCAAGATCAACTACGACCCGGTCAAGAGCTTCGCGCCGGTGATCCAGATCGGCCAGCTGCCCAATGTGCTGGTGGTCAACCCGTCCGTGCCGGCGAAGAACGTCACGGAGCTGATCGCCTATGGCAAGGCGCACCCGGGCAAGCTGACCTATGCCTCGTCCGGCAACGGCGCGTCGTCGCACTTGGCCGGGGTGCTGTTCAACAACGTCACCGGCACCGACTTCCAGCACATCCCGTACAAGGGCACCGGCCCCGCACTGAACGACCTGCTGGGCGGGCAGGTCAGCATGACCTTCACCGACGTGCTCACCGCGATGCCCTTCATCAAGAGCGGCAAGGTGCGCGCGCTGGGCGTCACCACCAAGGCGCGCTCGCAGGCGCTGCCGGATGTGCCGACCGTGGCCGAGCAGGGCGTGCCAGGCTTCGATGTATCGGTGTTCTTCGGCGTGGTCGCACCCGCCGGCACGCCGCCCGAAGTGATCGGCAAGCTCAACCGTGCCTTTGCCGATGCGCTCAAGCAGCCCGAGGTGCGCAAGACCCTGCAGGCGCAGGGCCTGGAGTTCGCGCCGTCGACCACGCCCGAGCAGCTTGGCGGCTTCGTCAAGGCCGAGGTCGGCAAGTGGCGCGCCGTGGTGCAGAAGTCCGGCGCCCAGCTTGACTGAACCGCACAGGAAAACCAGCCATGACCCAAACCAGCCCCGGCGCGCTCGCCGGCATCCGCGTGGTCGACCTGTCGCGCATCCTGGGCGGCCCATACTGCGGCCAGATCCTGGGCGACCACGGCGCCGACGTGCTCAAGATCGAACCGCCGCAAGGCGACGACACCCGCACCTGGGGGCCGCCGTTCAAGGACGGCGTGGCGTCTTACTACTTCGGCCTGAACCGCAACAAGCGCGTGATGCGGCTGGACCTGACCGCCGAAGCGGATCGTGAGGTCCTGCTTGTGCTGCTGGCCGAGGCTGACGTGCTGGTCGAGAACTTCAAGACCGGCACCATGGAGAAGTGGGGGCTGGGCTACGACACGTTGTCCGCGCGCTTCCCTCGGCTGGTCCATTGCCGCGTATCCGGCTTCGGCGCCGATGGCCCGCTGGGCGGCCTGCCCGGCTACGACGCCGCCATCCAGGCCATGTCCGGCATCATGAGCATCAACGGCGAGGCCGATGGCGATCCGCTGCGCGTGGGTTTGCCGGTGGTGGACATGGTGACCGGCCTGAACGCCGTGATCGGCGTGCTGCTGGCACTGCAGGAGCGCGCGCACAGCGGGCGCGGCCAGTTCGTCGAGGCCGCGCTCTATGACTCCGGCCTGTCGCTGCTGCATCCGCATGCGGCCAACTGGTTCATGAGCGGCAAGACGCCGCAGCGCACCGGCAATGCGCATCCCAACATCTACCCGTACGACACGGTGGCGACCGCCACGGACCCGATCTTCCTGGCGGTGGGCAACGACCGGCAGTTCCGCATCCTGTGCGAGCACCTGCGGCTGCCTGCGCTGGCCGATGACGAGCGCTATGGCACGGCGGGCGCGCGCTCGGTGAACCGCGTGGCGCTGAAGGCGGAGCTGGAAGCCAGGCTGCGCGAGTTCGATGGCAAGGTGCTGGCCGACGAACTGGTGGCAGCAGGCGTGCCCTGCGCGCCGGTGCTGTCCGTGGCCGATGCCTTGCAGCATCCGCATACGCAGCACCGCGAGATGGTGGTGGAGATGGAAGGTGGCTACCAGGGGCTGGGTGCGCCGGTCAAGCTGAGCCGGACGCCGGCGACATACAGGTATGCGCCGCTCACCGAAGGGGACGAGTTCCTGGATTAGACGCGACGTTGCCGCGCGGCAAACGAGAAAGGCGGCCATATGGCCGCCTTTCTTCATGGATTCCGGCCCATCACCCCGGAATCATCCCCGGCAACAGGTAAGCCTGCACCACCGTCATGATGCCGATGATCACGGCAAACAGCAGGCTGTGCCTGACCGTGAAGCGGAACAGCTCCGACTCCTTGCCCACCAGCCCGGTCGCCGCGCAGGCCACGGCGATCGATTGCGGCGAGATCATCTTGGCCGTGACGCCGCCGGTGGTGTTGGCGGCGACCAGCAGCGTGTCCGACACGCCGATCTGATGCGCCGTGGTGTTCTGCAGCGCGCAGAACAGCGCGTTGGACGAAGTGTCAGAACCAGTCAGGAACACCCCCAGCCAGCCCAGGAACGGCGAGAAGAACGGGAACGCCGCGCCGGTGCCGGCCAGCAGCAGCGCCAGTGTCGACGACATGCCGGAGTAGTTGGCGACAAAGGCGAACGCCAGCACCAGGCCGATTGACAGCACCGGGCGCGCCAGTTCCACCAGGGTCTCGGCAAAGGTAGCCAGCAGCATGCGCGGCTTCATGCGCAGCAGCACCGCCGAGATCAGCGCGGTCAGCAGGATGGCGGTGCCGACGGCGGAGAGCAGGTCGAGCTTCAGCACCGCGTCATAGGCCTTGGGCGTGGCCACGATCGGCGCGGCCTTGATTACCATCTGGTCCAGCCCCGGGATCTTGAACTTCAGCACCGTGCCCGCCAGCGCGCCGTTGGCTGCGAACAGCGCCTTGAACGGCTGCAGGCTCCACACGGTGACGATGGCGGTCAGGATGCCGAACGGCGCCCACGCGCGCAGCGTCTGCGCCAGGGTGTAGGGCGACGCCTTGCGCCCGGACATCGCGCCGCCGAAGCCGCCGCCGAAGCCGGCCAGCGCGACGGTGCCGCCGCTGACATTGCCACCGGCGCGCTGCGACGCGCCGCGCGGCTGCCATACCTTCAGGAACGCGGCCAGCGACACCAGGCTGACCAGCGCCGAAGTGATGTCCGGCAGTTCGGGCCCGATATGGTTGGACGTGAAGTACTGCGTCACGGCAAAGCTGCCGCCGCACACCAGCGCCGCCGGCCACGTTTCGCGCACGCCTTTGGCGCCGTCCATCATGAACACCAGCCAGAACGGCACCAGCAGCGACAACAGCGGCAGCTGGCGGCCGGCCATCGCGCCGATATGGAAGGGATCGATGCCCGTCACCTGCCCGGCCACGATGATGGGGATCCCCATCGCGCCAAACGCCACCGGCGCGGTATTGGCGATCAGGCACAGGCCCGCCGCATACAGCGGGTTGAAGCCCAGGCCCACCAGCAGCGCCGCGGTGATCGCCACCGGCGCGCCGAAGCCCGCGGCGCCTTCCAGGAAGGCGCCGAAGGCAAAGCCGATCAGCAGCATCTGCAGGCGCTGGTCGTCGGTGATCGACAGCACCGAGGCGCGGATCACGTCGAACTGGCCGGTCTTGACCACGATCTTGTAGAGGAACACCGCGGTCACGATGATCCATGCAATCGGCCACAGCCCATAGGCAAAGCCGAAGCCGGCCGAGGCCAGCGCCTGCTGCGCGGGCATGCCGTAGGCGAAGATCGCCACGGCCAGCGCCAATAGCAGCGTCACGGCCGCGGCGACATGGCCCTTCATGCGCCAGACGGCCAGCGCAATGAAGAAGAACAGGATGGGAATGGCTGCCGCCAGCGACGACAGCCACAGGCTGCCCAGCGGCGTATAGAGTTGGGTCCAGGGTTGCACGGTTAGTCTCCTGCTTTGGTGGTGTTTCGGGAAATCTTTGTTTTGTTTGCAAGCACTGCGTGAAGGCCTACTCCGGCTGTCCCTTCTCCTTCAGCAAATCCGCCAGGCTCTTCGCCGCCGGCTTCAGCGGCGTGCGGTGCTGCGTCCAGCCCATCTGCTTCGACGGCGTCAGCGCGCGCAGCCGCGTGGCGGCCCAGCGGAACAGCCGGTACGTCGCCGGGTGCGAATACGCGCCGCTCCAGAAGCGCCACACCAGGTGCTCGCCGCGGCTGTACTTCGCGCCCTGGCCGCGCAGCGGGTTGGCGACCTGCTCTTCCGGATCGCGGTTGGCCTCGGTGCGCAGGCGCACCAGCAGTTGCGGGATCGGGATGCGTACCGGGCATACCTCGCCGCAGGCGCCGCACAGGCTCGACGCGGTGGCCAGGTCGGCGGTGGCGTCCAGCCCCAGCAGGTGTGGCGAGATGATCTTGCCGATGGGGCCGGGATAGGTCGTGCCGTAGGCGTGGCCGCCGATGCGCGTGTAGACCGGGCAGTGGTTCATGCACGCGCCGCAGCGGATGCATTGCAGCGTGGCGCGCAGCTGCGTGTCGGCATAGGCCTGGGTGCGGCCGTTGTCGAGCAGCACCAGGTGGACCTCGCGCGGGCCATCGCGCTCGCCCGCGCGGCGCGGCCCTGAGATCAGGTTGAAGTAGGTGGTGATGGCCTGCCCGGTGGCCGAGCGCGTCAGCAGCGTGGACAGCGGCACGATGTGCTCCAGCCGGGCCACGACCTTCTCCATGCCCATGATGGCGATATGCACGTCGGGCACGGTGGTGGAAAGCCGGCCATTGCCCTCGTTCTCCACCAGCCACAGCGTGCCGGTGTCGGCGGCGGCGAAGTTCACGCCGGACAGGCCGATATCCGCTTCGACAAAGGCTTGGCGCAGCGCACGGCGGCCGGTCTGGATCAGCGCGTCGACATCCTCGGTATAGGGCGTGTCGGGGATATGCGCCTGGAATAGCTGCGCGATATCGCCCTTGGTCTTGTGGATCGCCGGCATCACGATATGCGAGGGCTTCTCGCCGGCCAGCTGGACGATGTACTCGCCCATGTCCGACTCGATGCAGTCCACGCCGCGCTCGGCCAGGTAATGGTTCAGCTCGATTTCCTCGCTGGCCATCGACTTGCCCTTGATCACGCGCTGCGCCTGCTTCGATGCCGCGATGCGGTGGATGATCGCGTTGGCTTCGTCGGCGTTCTCGGCCCAGTGCACCTGCACGCCGGCGGCGGTGAGCTTTGCCTCCAGCTGCACCAGCAGGTCCGGCAGGTTGGCCAGCGCGTGCTGGCGCACCGCCTCGCCCAGGTCGCGCAGGCGTTCCAGCTCATCCGCGTCGGGGAACTGCGCCAGGCGCTTGCCCTGCAGGAAGTCCATCGCGCCGCGGAAGCTCTGGCGCAGCTTGGGATCGTCCAGCGCCTCGCGGGCGCGTGCCTTGAAGTCCTGCGGCGGAACAAAATTGAGTGTGTGCTGGCTCATTGCCCGGCCTCCGCAGTGTCGGTCTCGATGATGACCCACAGCCGGCGCGGACCATGCGCGCCGTAGGCCAGCGTCTGCTGGATGTCGGAGGTCTTGGACGGGCCGGAGATCAGCACCAGGTTGGTCGGCATGCCGTCGGACCAGCGTTCGGTGCGCGCGGCCATATGCAGGTCGGTGTGCAGCGTCGAGGCGCGCACCAGCGCGACATGCAGCGGCGGCACCAGCGACACCGTGCGTGGCGAGCCCGCATCGGGCGCGACCACCAGCGTGCCGGTGGCGGCAATGCCGGAGCGCGCCACGGTGAAGCCGGCATCGATGGTGTCGAACAGCTCCGCCTTCCAGGCTTCGATCGGGCGGTCGTAGCCGATGGCTTCGATATGGGCCGGCAGGGCGGCCGCCAGCGCGGCACCGGCCTGGCTGGCGGGATCAAGCAGCAGGCGCTTCACGCCGGCATTGGCCAGCTCGGTGGCCAGCAATGCCGGCCAGGCCGCCTCGCTGGCGCACCAGACCTCGGCATGCAGGCCTTGCAGTGCCGCCAGCATCGCGCCGGTCAGTTCGCCAATGGCGGGCGCGCCGTGGCGGCGTGCCTCGAAATGGCCGTCGATGCGGCGGTCGAGTTCCGCGGTGCCTGGGGAAGGTGCAGGCGCGGCAGCGCGCAGCCGGCCGAGCATGCGTTCGCGGGCGCCGGGCGTGCTCATGCGGCATCTCCGGTACGGCGCCACAGGAAGGTGGCCAGGTGCTCCACCTGCAGCGGGGCGTGGTCATGCGCCGCGGTATGGCCGATATTGAGCAGGCAGCCGCAGTCGGCCGAGACCAGCCGGTCGCAGCCGGTGGCGCAGGCCGAGGCCACCTTGTCGCGCACCATGGCGCCGGAGATATCGGGATGCTTGAGCGAGAAGGTGCCGCCAAAGCCGCAGCATTCTGACTCGCGTTCATGCTCCACGCGGGTCACGCCCGGCAGCGCGTCGACCAGGGCCACGCCGTGCTGGCGCGTACCCATTTCTCGACGGGCGCCGCACGAGGTATGCAGCACGATGCGCTCCTGCGGCTGGCCCGCCGGTGCGGCATCGCCAAAATCCAGCTTCAGCACATGGAGCAGGAACTCGCCCAGTTCATAGATGCGTCCGGCCAGTTCCAGTGCCTTGGGGCCGGCCACCGGATCGTCGGCAAAGAGCTGCGGCCAGTGGTGGCGCATCATGCCCGCGCACGAGCCCGACGGCACGATCACCGGCCAGGGCTGGCTGAACAGGTCGAGCTGGGCGCGCGCCACCGCACGGGCCGCGTCGGGGTTGCCGCTGCTGTAGGCGGGCTGGCCGCAGCAACTCTGGCCGCGCGGGAAGTGCACGGTGAGCCCTTCGCGTTCAAGCAGCCGCACGGCGTCGAGGCCGGCCTGCGGCACGAACATGTCGACCAGGCAGGTGGCAAACAGGTAGGCCTGCGCGGGGGCAGGGCCGGTGGGGTACTGACGATCCTTCATGTCTCGCTCCGGACGTGCTGGGGTCGCACGTTTCGGCGCATAATTCCCGCTTCTGCGCGGCGGTACAAATTGGTTGGACCAATCTGCCCGGCGACCCGCGCAAGCTCAGGAGCGAGGACATACGGCATGACGGCAGCGGCAGCAAGGCACGGGCGCACCCGCGGACGCGTGGAGTCGGTCATGCGCCGGATCGAGACCGCGCTGCTCGACGGCACCTGGCCGCCCGGCACGCGGCTGCCGGCCGAGCGGGTGCTGGCCGGGCAATACGAGGTGGCGCGCAACACCGTGCGCGAGGCGATCCAGCGCCTGGCCGCGCGCGGCCTGCTGCAGAGCCGGCGCGGTGCCGGGGTCTACGCCACCGACCAGCTGCGCGCCGGCATTGCCTCGCCCTGGGGCCAGCTGGTGGCCGACCACCCCGCGCTGCGCGACGACATCCTGGAGTTCCGCCGCGTGCTGGAGGGCGCGACCGCGTATTTTGCGGCGCTGCGCGCGGATGCCGCTGACGTGAAACGGATCCGCGCCCTGATGGCCGAGCTGGAACGCGCGCGTGCCGCCGACGACAAGCAGGCAGAGGCCGATGCCGATGCGCAGTTGCATGACGCCATCGCCCAGGCCTCGCACAACACCATGTTCCTGCACCTGCATACCAGCGTGATCGGCATGCTGCGCGAGCACATCACCATCAACGGCACCGGCCTGCGCGAACAGGACGACGGCGCCTCAGACCTTCTGTTGCTGCAGCACCGCACGCTGTGCGATGCGATTTGCGCGCGCCGCCCGGAAGAGGCGCGCACCGCCATGCAGACCCATATCGACTTCGTGCGCAGCCGGGTGGAGCAGGACGGCGCCTGAATCAGGTATTGGTCCTACCAACGCTGCGGCATGCCGGCCGCGGCACTCAGATCAGCCCGGCGCCGGCAAGCTCCCGCTTCAGGTAGGCGTAGAAGATCGGTCCGGCGATCACGCCCGGGATGCCGAACAGCGTTTCCATCAGCAGCATCACCGTCAGCAGTTCCCACGCCGCGGCCTGGATGCGCGCACCGATGATGCGTGCGTTCAGGAAGTACTCCAGCTTGTGGATCACCACCAGGAACACCAGCGACGCCACCGCGATCGGCAACGACACCGACAGCGAGGCCACCACGATGGCGGTGTTGGAAATCAGGTTGCCCAGCACCGGCAGCAGCCCGGCCACGAAAGTGATCACCAGCAGCGTCTTGGTCAGCGGCAGGTGCACGCCAAAGAGCGGCAGCACCAGCAGCAGGTAGATCGCCGTCAGCACGGTGTTGATGGTCGAGATCTGGATCTGCGCGAAGATGAACTGCGAGAACGCCTGCTGCAGCGTGCGTGCGCGCGCCACCAGCGCCGCGGCCAGCGGCCGGCGGTTGGGCCGCACCACCGCGCGGTACAGCGCCACCATCGCGCCGATCACCAGCCCGATCAGGATATGCACCAGCGTGCGCAGCACCTCGGCACCCAGCTTCTGCGCCATCGCGGCATGCTCGCGCAGCGTCTCGATCAGCGTGTTGGCCAGCTCGTCCACGCCGTTGGGAAGCGCATCGCTGAGCCACGGCGGCATCTGGCCACGCGAGCGGTCGATGATGTCGGCCACATGGTTGAGCAGCCCGTCCAGGGTATTGCCCTCGCCACTGACAAAGCGCACCAGCAGCCAGCCCGCCAGCGTCAGCGCCAGCAGGATCAGCGCCGACAGGATGGCCACGGCCAGGGCGTCGTGGCGCTGGTTCAGGCGCTTCAGGCGCGGCGCCAGCACGTCCACCAGCGAGTACAGCAGCAGCCCGGACAGCAATGCCGCCACCAGGTTGGCGTGGAGCACGGTCCAGAGCGCCAGGGCGGTCAGCAGGTAAGCGACGGTGCCGACGCTGTACCACGCGGCCGGCAGCAGGCGCGGGGTGGTGGTCGGGTCGGGGTCTTTCATCGGGGTCTCCGGCATGCAATTTGCTCAAATTTATTCTGAATTCTCGCCGATCCAGATGTTGTTCCTGAGTCAGGCCGTGTGCGCTGAGGCGATGTTGGCATCACGGCACACGCAAAGGCTGTCTATATTAGGGGGAATCGTGCCCGGCAAGGCGCCTGGCGCACCGCTGTCATCGTTTTCCCCAGAGCCCAGGAACGGAGCGCATGGCCTACACCCACACCATCGGCACCCACCGCCACGTCTTTGCCGACCTGCGCACGCTGCTGGCCCGGGCCAGCCCTGCGCGCTCCGGCGACGCGCTGGCGGGCGTTGCCGCGGCCAGCGAGCAGGAGCGGATGGCCGCGCGGCTGGCGCTGGCAGAGGTGCCGCTCAAGCAGTTCCTGACCGAGGCGCTGGTGCCGTATGAGGACGACGAGGTCACGCGCCTGATCCTGGACCGGCACGATGGCGCGGCCTTTGCCGCCATCGGCGCCACCACCGTGGGCGACCTGCGCAACTGGCTGCTGCTGCATGAGACCGACAGCGCCACGCTGGCGCGGGTGGCGCCGGGGATCACCCCGGAGATGGCCGCCGCGGTCAGCAAGCTGATGCGCAACCAGGACCTGGTGGCGGTGGCGCGCAAGTGCCAGGTGGTGACGCGATTTCGCAGCACGGTGGGGCTGCCGGGCCGGCTCTCGGTGCGGCTGCAGCCCAACCACCCGACTGACGATCCCAAGGGCATTGCCGCGTCGATCATCGACGGGCTGCTCTATGGCTGCGGCGATGCCACCATCGGCGTCAACCCGGCTTCGGACAACCTGGGCGCCATCGTCTCGCTGCTGCGCATGATCGATGAGCTGCGCAGCCGCTTCGACATCCCCACGCAATCCTGCGTGCTGACCCATGTCACCAACACGCTGCGCGCGATCGGGCAGGGCGCGCCGGTGGACCTGGTGTTCCAGTCGGTGGCCGGCAGCGAGCGCGCCAATGCGGCCTTTGGCATCAGCCTGTCGCTGCTGGCCGAGGCGCACGATGCCGCGCAGGCGCTCGCGCGCGGCACCGTTGGCGACAACCTGATGTACTTTGAGACCGGGCAGGGCAGCGCGCTGTCGGCCAATGCGCACCACGGCGTCGACCAGCAGACCATGGAGGCGCGCGCCTACGCGGTGGCGCGCGCGTTCTCGCCGCTGCTGGTCAATACGGTGGTGGGCTTTATCGGTCCCGAATACCTGTACGATGGCAAGCAGATCATCCGTGCCGGGCTGGAAGACCACTTCTGCGGCAAGTTGATGGGGGTGCCGATGGGCTGCGACGTCTGCTACACCAACCATGCCGAGGCCGACCAGGACGACATGGACACGCTGCTGACGCTGTTCGGCGTGGCCGGCATCAATTTCATCATGGGCGTGCCCGGCGCCGACGACATCATGCTGAACTACCAGAGCACCTCGTTCCACGATGCGCTGTACCTGCGCGAGGTGCTGGGGCTGCGCCCCGCGCCGGAGTTCGAGGCCTGGCTGCAGCGCATGGGCATTGCCGATGCCAGCGGCAGGCTGCTCGAGCCCGCCGCGCGCCAGCCGCTGCTGCAGATGGCCCACAGCCTGTAAGGTGCAGCCGATGACGGCCAGACGCCCGCCTCCCGCCGCTCCTGCCAACGCCGATGCCGATGCCGACCCGTGGCAACGCCTGCGCCAGTTCACGCGCGCGCGCGTAGCGCTGGGCCGTACCGGCCACAGCCAGACCACCGATGCGGTGCTGGCCTTCGGGCTGGCCCATGCGCAGGCGCGCGATGCGGTGCACCTGCCGCTGGACGTGGGCGCGGTCACCGCGGCGCTGGATGCGGCGGGGGTACAGAACCTCGCCGTGCACAGCGCGGCGCCGGACCGCGCGCACTACCTGCGGCGCCCCGACCTGGGCCGGCGCCTGGACGATGCCAGCCGCGCGCGGCTGGCCGCGGCACGGCCGGGCGACGCGCCCGATGTGGTGTTCGTGGTTGCCGACGGCCTGTCCGCGCTGGCCACGCAGACGCACGCGCTGCCGTTGCTCGATGCCACCCGCGCGTGCTTGCCGCAGACATGGCGCATCGGCCCGGTGGTGGTGGCCGAGCAGTCGCGCGTGGCGCTGGGCGACGAGATCGGCGAGCTGCTTGGCGCGCGCCAGGTGGTGATGCTGATCGGCGAACGGCCCGGCCTGAGCTCGCCCGACAGCCTTGGCATCTACCTGACCCATGCGCCGCGCACGGGCCGCACCGATGCCGAGCGCAACTGCATCTCCAACGTGCGCCCCGAAGGCCTGCCGTATGCGCAGGCCGCCGACCGGCTCGCCTTCCTGCTGCGCGGCGCGGCGGCATTGGGCCGCTCGGGCGTGGACCTGAAGGACGACAGCGTGCCGGCGTTGCCTGAAGGCTGAAGCGTCTGCATCCCCCACCCGCCAGCATGCAAAACGGCCACCGCGCGGGTTCGCAACCCGCGTGGTGGCCGTTCAGTGGCCAATAAAAAGCGCCGCTTACATCATGCGGCGCGAAAACTGCCCGTGCCCAGCGTCCGACATCAGCCGCGAGAACTGTTCGCCGCTCATGTGCACCAGTTCCTGGTGGTCGCCGCCTTCGAAATACACGTCGGGCTGCGCCATCAGGCTGTCGTCCACATAGGTCTGCATGCCGTAGGCCATCGCCACCGGCGGGATCGCGCCGAGGTCGCAATCCTTGAAGATCTCGCGGATCTCGTCCTCATGCGCCAGTACCAGGTTGCGCCCGGTCTGTTCGCAGATGGCGGCCATGTGCAGATGGTGGCTTGAAGGAATCACGGCGGCGACATAGCCGCGGTCATCCTCCAGCAACAGCGTCTTGGCCAGCCGGTCCCCGGGAACATGCGCGGCCTCGGCAGTGGCCATGCTGCTGAGGGTGTAGGGGTGGCGGATGATGTCGTACTGGGTGTTCTTGCTGCTCAGGCAGCTTGCAAGCGTGCTAGCCAGGGCCATGGTAGCTCCTCAGGTGCGGATGCGCCGACGGTTATCCTTGTGCTCCTACTATAGTCCGTGGCGCCGCTGCCGAAGGCGACGCGCCCAGGGTCTGTTCCCCCATGGGAACAGACCCTAGCGGTGCAGGCGCGGCCACACTGCCTGCAGCTCGGTCTTCAGGAAGTTCAGCAGATAGCGCGTGGCCAGCGTCTGGTAGCGGTTGGGCATGGTCAGCATATAGAGCTTGCTGCCGAACACGCTGATGCGGTAGTCACAGAGCAGCGGCACCAGCGCGCCGCTGTCCAGTTCGGCGCCGATCGCATAGATCGGGAGAATGCCGATCCCCAGGCCTGCCAGCACCGACTCCTTCAGGAAAGCAAAGTTTTCCGAGGTCAGCGTCGGTTCGAGCACCACCTGCTCGCGGGTTTCGTTCGCGTCATGGCCTTCATCGGCATCCAGCCGCGTGCCCGATGCCTTGAGTTTCTGGCCCACCGGCGACGCGCACACCATCGCATGTCCTTGCAGCCCGGTGAGTGTTTTCGGCGCAGGATGCGCGGCGAGATACCCCGGCGACGCGCACACGATCCAGTCGACTTCGCCAATCTCCGTGGCGACCACCGAATCGGGCGGGGTGGAGATAATGCGCAGCGCCACGTCCACGTCCTCGGACACCAGGTTGTGCACGCGGTTGTCGAACATGACGTCAAGCGTGATGTCGGGATAGCGCTGCTTGAACAGCACCAGCAGCGGCGACAGTAGCGTATGCCCCAGCCCTGTGGGCACCGAGAGCCGCACATGGCCCTGCAGGCTCTTGCCCATATTGCTGATCAGCGCATTGGCGGCCGCTACTTCGCCCAGGATGTTGCGGCCGTGCTCGTACAGGCCGGCGCCGACCGGGGTCGGCTCGACATGGCGCGTGGTCCGGCGCAGCAGCTGCACGCCCAGCTCTTCTTCGAGCGCCTTGAGCCGGTAGCTCACATTGGCGCGCGTCATCTTGAGCTTGCGCGCGGCCGCGCTCAGGTTGCCCGCATCGACGATGTCGACGAACAGGCGAAGGGCGTTCAGGTCCATGGGGTGATCAATGAAAGACGGGGGCAATTGCGGCCCCCGTATATTGCCATGCTCGTGGCGGCGTCCCGCGGCATTGCACCGCGGGGTGCGCATCAATGCTCGTGATGCAGGTATTTGGCCTGGCGCGGCAGGCGCAGGCTGACGAAGAAGGCAATCACCATCATCGCCGTCACATACCAGTAGAACGCGGTCTCGTGGCCGAGCGTCTTCATGCCCAGCGCCACGTATTCGGCGGAGCCGCCGAAGATCGCGTTGGCGATGGCATAGGCCAGGCCCACGCCCAGCGCGCGCACCTCGGGCGGGAACATCTCGGCCTTCACGATGCCGCTGATCGAGGTGTAGAAGCTGACGATGGCCAGCGCCACGGCGATCAGCACAAAGGCAAGCTCGGGGCTGCTGACCGTGCCCAGCGCGGTCAGGATCGGCACCGTGCAGAGCGCACCCAGCGCGCCGAACAGCAGCATGTTGGTGCGCCGGCCGATGCGGTCGGACAGCGCGCCGAACACCGGCTGCATGCACATATACAGGAACAGGCATCCCGTCATCACATAGCTGGCGGTCTTGATCGACATGCCGGCGGTGTTGACCAGGTACTTCTGCATATACGTGGTGAAGGTGTAGAAGATCAGCGAGCCGCCCGCGGTATAGCCGAGCACCGTGAAGAAGGCGGCCTTGTGGTTGCGGAACAGCGCGGCCACGCTGCCGGCTTCCTTGCTGCCGCGGGTGGCTGCCGACGAGGTCTCGTGCAGCGTGCGGCGCAGGAACAGCGCCACCACCGCGGTGACCGCGCCGACCACGAACGGGATGCGCCAGCCCCAGGCCTTCAGTTCGGCCTCGTCCAGCAGTTGCTGCAGGATCACCACCACCAGCACCGCCAGCAACTGGCCGCCGATCAGCGTCACATACTGGAACGACGAGAAGAAGCCGCGCCGGCCGCGCAGCGCCACCTCGCTCATATAGGTGGCGGTGGTGCCGTATTCGCCGCCGACCGACAGGCCCTGGATCAGGCGCGCGAGCAGCAGCAGCGCCGGCGCCCAGTTGCCGATGCTGGCATAGGTGGGCAGGCAGGCGATCAGCAGCGAGCCGGCGCACATCATGATCACCGAGATCAGCATCGAGTTCTTGCGGCCGTGGCGGTCGGCGATGGTGCCGAACAGCCAGCCGCCGATGGGCCGCATCAGGAAGCCGGCGGCAAACACGCCGGCGGTGTTCAGCAGTTGCGCGGTGGGATCGGACTTGGGGAAGAATGACGGCGCAAAGTAGATCGCGCAGAAGGCGTAGACGTAGAAGTCGAACCATTCGACCAGGTTGCCCGACGAGGCGGCGACGATGGCGTAGATGCGCTTGCGCACCTCTTCGCGGCTCGGGGCGGCCGTCTGGGCTAGGGTAGCGGGGAGATCGGTCATGTTGTTGTCTTGCAGTCAGGGCGGCGCAGGGCAGCCGCGGGTCAGGTCGCGCTGCGCAGTGCTGGCGGCAGATGCCGGAAACATGGCGGCCGCAGGCCACCGGAACGGTGGGCGGCAAGGGGGAACACGGGGAAGGCCGGGCGGGAGCCCGTCGGTCTGGGGCGTGAACTGGCGCGCACTGCGGCGCATTTGCCATCGAAGCGTAGCCCGATCCGCCGGACCTGCACACCCCTTGGGTGTGCTGCGGTGCAGCATAGGCCTGCCGGTCGACGCAGCCATCAGGGTTTGCGGGCGATTGTCCACGTGGCTGGACACTGAATCCGGCTGCGGCCCGTCTGGCGCCCGGCCGCAACAGGGTGTTGCGTGCGCTGCGGCTTGCACTGTGCGCGGGTCTGGGCAATGATGCGAGCCGGACCCTCAACTGGCCTACTGCGCCCCCCGTTTGCCATGCACCGCTCGTTGCGTCGATGGCTGTGCCTGCCGTTGCTCTTTGCCGCCGCCAGCGCCCCTGCCCAGGACCTGGTCGAATGCAAGCGGATCGAGCACGACCAACTGATCACAGCCTCGCAGGAAACGCTGCTGTTCCTGCGCTGCCGCGCGCGCCGGGTCGCGTATGAAGCGCCGCGCCTGAAGGGCGTTTCGCAGCGCGTAAAGGACGACCTGGTCTTCGCCTGCCTGGACCAGGCCGACGCCGTGGAGCACCAGCTGCGCGTGCGCCACGGCTACTCGCGCGAGGCGCTGGCGCGCCTGCGCTGCGAACTGTGAGGGCCGACGCCGGGGGGCTGAATTCCGGCCGGCGCGGACGGTCTGCTCAGGCAAAGCCGCCATTGACGCGCACCACCTGAGCATTGACCCACGCCCCATCCGGCCCGGCCAGGAACGACACCGCCGCGGCAATGTCCTCGGGCGTGCCCAGCCGCTCCAGTGGCGCCACTTTGGACAGCTGCGCCACCTGCGCTTCCGATTTGCCATCGAGGAACAGTTCGGTCGCGACCGGCCCCGGCGCTACCGCATTGACGGTGATGCCGCGCCCGCGCAGTTCGCTGGCCAGGACCCGCACCAGCCCTTCCACGCCTGCCTTGGCGGCGATATAGGGACCATATCCGGGGAAGGAGCGCGCGATCACGCTGGTCGACAGCGCAATGATGCGTCCGCCTTCGCCCAGCCGCGCGGCGGCTTCGCCCAGCACCAGGAAAGCGCCGCGCAGGTTGGTGGCGATGGTCTGGTCGAAGGCGTCCAGGCTGGCCGGCGCAACCGGCGCCATCTGCATGATGCCGGCGCTGTTGACGACCACGTCGAGCCGGCCGAACGCCTGCTGCGCGGCATCGAACAGCCGTGCCACGTCTGACGCCTGCGCCACATCGCCCTGGATAGCGATGGCATTCACGCCGCTCTCGCGCGCCGCCGCCACCGTCGCTTCGGCCCGGGCGGCGTTGCCGGCGTAGCCAATGGCTACGTCGAAGCCGTCGGCGGCCAGCCGCAACGCGATGGCGCGGCCGATGCCGCGGGAGGCGCCGGTGACGAGCGCGGCGCGGCGGGAGATGGCTGGGGTGGAGGTCATGGCAGTTTCCTTGGGAGCGAATGGAAGATGACCTCATGATGGATGTTGGCTGTCTTTGGATAAATTCGCGAAAAGTAGTTTGATTAGCCAGAATTTCTTAACAATATCGGGCGTGCCGCATGCGCCGCACCGCATTGCACATCCCGGAAATCCCGCGCTGGCGTTGCAGGCTCCGCCTGCGCCGCTCCCAGGCATGCGTTAAGATTCTTCCTTTCCAGCCGTCTTTGGCGCTGCATCCTGCCGCTGTATCCCGCGTTTCGCCATGAGCAACCTGAACCAGCAATCCATCCTCTCCGTCCATCACTGGACCGACACCCTTTTCAGCTTCACCTGCACGCGCGACCCTGGTTTTCGCTTTGAAAATGGCCAGTTCGCCATGGTCGGGCTGGAAGTGAACGGCCGCCCGCTGCTGCGCGCCTACAGCATCGCCAGCGCCAACTATGAGGAAACGCTGGAATTCTTCAGCATCAAGGTGCCCGATGGCCCGCTGACCTCGCGCCTGCAGCACCTGCGCGAGGGCGACCAGATCTTCGTCGGCAAGAAGCCGACCGGCACGCTGCTGGTGGACAACCTGCTGCCCGGCAAGACGCTGTGGCTGCTGGCCACCGGCACCGGCCTGGCGCCGTTCCTGTCGATCATCCGCGATCCGGAGGTCTACGAGCGCTACGACAAGGTCGTGCTGACCCACACCTGCCGCTTCGTTGAAGAGCTGGCCTATCGCGAGCTGATCCAGGAACACCTGCCGCAGCACGAGCACCTGGGCGATCTGGTGCGCGAAAAGCTGGTGTACTTCCCGACCGTGACGCGCGAAGAGTTCGACAACCGCGGCCGCATCACCGACCTGATCGCCTCGGGCGAGCTGTTCGAGCGACTGGGCGTGGAGCCGTTCTCGCTGGAGAACGACCGCATCATGCTGTGCGGCAGCCCGGACATGCTCAAGGACGTCCGCGGCATCCTGGAAGCGCGCGGATTCGCCGAAGGCAATATGAGCCATCCCGGCCATTTCGTGCTGGAAAAGGCCTTCGTCGGCTAAGGCCGGCCTGCCCCGGCGCGGCTCGTTCCGTGCCGGGGCGCACCCTTGCTGTACCCCCCGGCTATACCTCCCGCGTCATCCCCTTCAGGTCGATCCACTCGGCAAACTGCGCCTCGGTGACATGCCCCGACGCGATCGCCGCCTCGCGCAGCGACAGGTTGCGCTTGACCGCCAGCTTGGCGATCTCTGCGGCCTTGTCGTAGCCGATATGCGGATTGAGCGCCGTCACCGGCATCAGCGAACGCTCCAGCAGTTCGGCGATGCGCTCGCGGTCGGCCTCGACGCCTTCGACCATATGCTCGGCAAAGCTCGACGCGGCCCCCGCCAGCAGGCTCACCGACTGCAGCAGGCTGTAGATGATCACCGGCTTGTAGGCGTTCAGCTCCAGCGTGCCCAGCCCGTTGGCCAGCGTCACCGTGGTGTGGTTGCCGATCACGCGGCAGCACACCATCGCCAGCGCCTCGGCCTGGGTCGGGTTGACCTTGCCCGGCATGATCGATGAGCCCGGCTCGTTGGCCGGCAGCACCAGCTCGGCAAAGCCGGCACGCGGGCCTGAGCCCAGCAGCATGAAGTCGCGCGCGATCTTCAGGAACGACGAGGCCGTGGTGCTGAGCGCGCCGGACAGGTCGGCCAGCGCATCGTGCGAGGCCTGCAGCGCATAGCGGTTGGGCGCGGGCTCGAACGGCAGGCCGGTGTAGTCGGCCAGCGCCCGCGCGAAGGCCGCGGCGAAGCCGTGCGGGGCGTTCAGGCCGGTGCCCACCGCGGTGCCGCCCTGTGCCACCGGCATCGCGCGCAGCATGGCCTGCTGCAGGCGCGACTGCGCATCGGCCACTTGCGTCATGTAGCCCGAGAACTCCTGCCCCAGCGTCAGCGGCACAGCATCCTGCAGGTGGGTGCGGCCGACCTTGACGATATCGGCAAAGGCTTCCACCTTGCGCGCGAAGGTCTGCTGCAGCTGCTCCAGTGCCGGCAGCAGTTCCTGCTGGATCGCGCGCGTGGCGGCGATATGCATCGCGGTGGGGAAGCTGTCATTGGAAGACTGGCTGGCGTTGACGTGGTCGTTGGGGTGCACCGGCGTCTTGCTGCCGACCTTGCCGCCCAGCAACTGAATCGCGCGGTTCGCGATGACCTCGTTCAGGTTCATGTTGGTCTGCGTACCGGACCCGGTCTGCCAGACCGACAGCGGGAACTCATCGGGCCAGCGGCCTTCGATGACTTCGGTCGCGGCCTGTTCGATCGCGTGCGCCAGTTCGGGCTTGAGCACGCCAAGCTCGCCGTTGGCGCGCGCCGCGCAAAGTTTCAGGATGGCGAAGGCCTCGATCAGTGCCGGCGGCATCTTCTCGTTGCCGATGCGGAAGTTCTGGCGCGAGCGCTCGGTCTGCGCCCCCCACAGGTGATCGGCGGGCACGGGCACGTCGCCCAGGCTGTCTTTCTCGATGCGGGTGGCGGAGGTGGACGGGGCAGACATGGGCAGACTCCTATGCAAGGCAGCGGACGGTTGGGCCGGGTGGCCTGGTGCAGTCCATTAGAATACCGCTTCACCGCGGCCGGCGCCCAAGCGCCCGCCGCCTTGCCTTGCCCTTAGCGACATCCCTCGGCCGCATGCTCATCGCCCAGCTCAAGTCCTTCTTCATGGTGGCCCGCATCGGCAGCGTCACGCAGGCCGCCAAGCGCCTGGGCCTGTCGCAGCCCACCATCACCGCGCAGATCCGCGCGCTGGAAGAAGCCTACGGGGTCGAGCTGTTCCACCGCGGCGGGCGCCGCCTGGCGCTGTCAGACGCGGGGCTGGCATTGCTGCCGCGCGTCGAGGCGCTGGTGCAGCAGGAAACCGAGATCGATTTCTTCCTGCGCCATTCGGGCGACCTGCGCACCGGCAGCCTGCGCGTGGGTGCGACCGCGCCCTACTATGTGCTGGAGCTGATCCGCAGCTTCAGCGAGCGCTTTCCCGCCATCGATGTCAGCGTGGTGACCGGCAATTCGCAGGAAGTGCTGGAAGCGCTGCAGGAATACCGCGTCGATATCGCCACCTCGTCGCAGCGGGTGGACGATGCGCGCCTGTCGCGCGTGCTGCTGGGCGTGGATCCGCTGATGCTGGTGGTGCACCGCACCCATGCGCTGGCCGGGCACACCGAAGTGGCCGTCAGTGCGCTGGCAGGCTGCCGCCTGCTGATGCGCGAACTCGGGTCGACCACGCGCATCGCCACCGAAGACATGCTGGCGCAGGCGCGCGTGAGCCCCGCGGCGCAGATGGAGATCGGCAGCCGGGAGTCGATCCGCGAGGCGGTGATACGCAACCTGGGCGTATCGGTGATTGCCCGGCACGAGGTGCCGAGCCATCCGGACCTGCGCGTGCTGGGCTTCACCGATGCCTCGCCCTGCCTGCACGAGTATCTCTATTGCCTGCGCGAGCGGCGTGGCGCCAGGCTGATCGATGCCTTCGTCGCGCTGGCCGAACCGCCGCAGGGGCAGCAGGAATCGGGCTGGGACCGCTAAGCCGTCATCTTCAGGCACTGCTCCATGCAGGCTGCGCAGGCGCGGGCGCAATCCTGGCAGTGCTCGTTGTCATGGTGCTCGCATTCCTCCTTGCACCACTTGCAGACTTCGGCGCAGTCTTCACACACCAGCGGCGCGAACTCGCTGTTGCGCAGCATGTAGGACGCGGCCAGCTGGGCGATGCCGGCGCAATCCATGTCCAGCGCGATGCAGCGCGCCATCTTGCGCACGTCCTGTTCTTCCAGGCAGGCCGCGGCGCACTTGAGTGCGGCAGCGGCTGCGGCATTGCAGGCGGCAATGCAGTCGGCGTAGCGGGCGGCGTTTTCCTGCACGGTGGGTCGGATCATGGAACGTCCTCCTTCGGGGGTAGGTGGATGGGACCAGCATGCCCACGGTGCCGGAAGCGGCGCATCCGCACGCGCACGGGGCATCGTTATCCACAATAGCAGGCGCTGGCGGTTCCTGTCGGCCCGGTATTTGCTGCGTCGCGCTGGTTACAATGCCATCTGAGCGCAGCAGATCGGCGACGGCGCGCACGCAACGCGGCCGTCACCTGCGACAATGGCCGGGCACCACCAGCACGCATTGCGCATCTAACAGGCACGGTCCCGCCGCACTGGCGGGGCCGATGCAAACACACACCGGCAGCACGGGGAAGGAAGGCACATCATGGGCGAGGCAAAACGGCGGGGTACCCCCGAGGAGCGTGCGGCACAGGCACGCGCAAAGATTGAGGCCTTGCGCCCCGCCCAGCTGGTCTGCGGGCACTGCAAGACCGCGTTCGCGCAATTCGACGCGCTCGACGTGCCGGGCCTGCCCGGCATCGATGCCGTGTTCGGCGGCGAATGCCCCGGCTGCGGCAACGACGTGGTGGTGTTCAAGGGCGCGCCCGATGCGGTGGCCCAGGCCATGATCGCGTGGGAGAAGATGCTGGGCGCCGATGCGCAGCTGGGCTACCAGTCCAGCGACGGCCGCCACGTACCGTTCGAGCCCGAGGGGGCCGGCGGCGCGGCGTCGGACAAGCCCGGCGGCACCATCCACTGAGCCCTCGGCCGGGGCTGCCTACTGCGCGCTGAGCTCGCCCGCCAGTTCCGGCGGGCCGATCTCATAGCGCCCGCGGCCCGCGCCCTTGGCGCGGTATAGCAGCACGTCCGCCAGGCGCATCAGTTCGCGGTCCTGCGCCGGACCGCCGTTGTAGAGCGCCACGCCGATGCTGACGTCCACGTCGGCGGACACGCCCTCGAAGTCGAAGGGCTCGTCCGTTGCCTGCAGGATGGACTGCGCCACGCGGCGTGCCGCGGCGGGCCGGGTCATGTCTTCGAGCACCACCGCGAACTCGTCGCCACCCAGCCGGGCGACGGTGTCGCGCTCGCGCACGCAGCGGCGCACGCGCTGGGCAAAGGTCTGCAGCAGCTGGTCGCCGGCGGCGTGGCCGTGAATATCGTTGACGGCCTTGAAGCGGTCCATGTCCAGGTACAGCAGGGCCATCAGCGTGCCATGCTCGCGGCTGCGCACCATCGCCGCGTGCAGCTGGCCCTCGAAAGCGCTGCGGTTCATCAGCTGCGTCAGGTGGTCGGTGCGCGACATGCGCGCTAGGCGCTGCGTCTCCAGCTTGCGCTGCGTGATGTCCTGCACGTGGATATGCACGCCCACCACCTCGCTGCCGTCGGCGCTCCATTCCGGGCGCAGGCTGCTCTCCATGCAGTGGTATTCGGGGTCGCTGTCTTCGGTTTCGAAGGTCACCGCAGTGCCCGCCAGCGCGCGCTGCATGAATGGCTGCACGCGCGCGTAGCGGGCCTCGCCCAGGATCTCGCGCACGTGCCTGCCGCGCAGTTCCTCCGGCTTCAGGCCGAAGACACGCTCGTAGGCCTGGTTGTTGAACACATAGCGCTCATCGGTGTCGATAAAGGCCAGCAGCGACGGCAGCGTGTCGGTCACCGCGCGCAGGCGCCGTTCGCTGCGGTCCAGCGCCTGGCGGCGCTCGCGCACGTCGCGCATCAGCTTGATGAAGGCGCGCGTCACGTCGCCGATCTCGTCGCGCTGCTGCCGTGTCGGCAGCCGCTCGAACGCGGACAGGTCGTTGGCGCTGGCCTGCACCACCTTGTGCAGGCGCGCCAGCGGCGCCAGCTGGCGCCGCACAGCCAGCCAGATCAGCAGGGCCACCGCCGCCATGGCCACTCGGCCATGCTCAGGAAGCGCTGCTGCATCTGGTGCAGCGGTGCGTAGGCCTCGCGCGCGGGCAGCAGCGCCACCAGTTCCCAGCCGGTGCTCGACATCAGGTAGCGTGCGATCACCGGCCGCGCCGGCGTGAGGAATTCCAGCGGCGCGGGGCTGTCATCCTCGCCGCAGGTATCGGCCACGGCCTGCGCCGGCTGGCGCGCCTGCGCGGGATCGGGATGGCGGATGTAGACCGGCTCGGGGCCGGCCGACACCAGGCAGTAGTAGCCGGTGGTGCCGAGGCGGTTGTGCAGGATCTCGACCAGGAAGTTGGCGCTGGACAGGTCCAGCCAGCCGCCCACCAGGCCGACGAAGGCCTGGTTCGGCGCCAGCACCGGCACCGCCACCATCACCCCCATCTGGCCGTTGGTGCGCGAGCGGATGGGCGGCGACACCACGGGCGCGAGCGAGCGGGCGGCCTCGCGGAAATAGCTGCGGTCGCCAATGTCCGCCCCGCTGCCGCGGTTACTGACGATGTTGCCCTGCATGTCGGCGACCAGCAGCGCGTTGAACGCGGCCGGCACCGGGATCGCTGCGGACAGCGCATCCAGCGCCCGCTCGCGCACCGCGGCGGCTTGCGCGCCATGCGCCTGCGCCAGCAGGCCGCTGAGTTGCGCAGCCTGGTGCGAGAGCAGCACGATTCGGTCGCTCATGGCGGTGTCGAGCTGGCTGGCGGTCAGCTTGACGACGGAGTCCTGCTGGACTTGCAGCGCATCGTGCAGGTCGCGGTGGGCATCGTACAGGGCGGTCAGTACGATGCCGGTGCCGAACACCGCGGCCAGCACGGTGGTGATGATCGCAATGCGCGCTTTCAGCGTGGGTGTGTAGACGGGCATGTAGGGCGCAGTTGGGGCGTTAGTGTCCTGTTCCGCAGATACCTTGCCATGAAATCGCCCAGTTGCCCGCCATGCGTCGTTGCTCGTCGTTGCCATAGCTACTGCTATGGCGCCTCCTCGCGCCTAGCCTGACAGTCAACTGGACGATTACATTTTGGCAAGTTATCTACGGAACAGGACACTAGTGGCGCGGACTGTCGCGTACTTGGAGGGGGCATCTCCGGTGGAACCCTACCATACCCCGCCGTGGTGGGGCATGCGGTCTTTCCCCCGAACGGGTTCATCCCCGGCGGGGGTGTGCGGGCTGCCTGTGCCACGGTATAGTCCCCCGTTAATGCGAAGGCAAGTCCACGCAGACGGCATGCCCCTGCTGCATGCCGGAACCGATCGACCATGAGACTGACTTCGCTTTCCCCTGCCTTGTTGTCATTGCTGGTCGCGGCCAGCGGCGCGCTGTTGACGGCAGGGGCATGGCTGCAGGCGGAGCGGCTCGAGCGCCGCGAGGCGCAGCAGCATTTCGACGCACTGCTGGGACAGGCCGGCAGCGTGCTGCGCGAGCGCATGCTGGAGAACGAACGCCTGCTGCGCGGCGTGGCCGCCGTGCTGAGCGCCAACTCGGACACCTCGCGCGCGCAGTGGCGCGACTATCTCTATACCGCCCAGCTCGACGACCTGCCCGCCGGCACCCAGTCGATCGGCTACGCGCCGCTCACGCCGTTGCAGCGGGTGCCGCGGCTGGTGCAGGCCGCCCGTGCCGACGGCCTTGCCGACTACGACATTCATCCCGGCGGCACGCGCGACCTGTACGCACCCATCTTCTATATCGAACCGCTGGACGGGCGCAACACGCGCGCCGCCGGCTTTGACATGCTGTCCGAGCCGACGCGCCGGGCGACGCTGGAAGCCGCCCGCGACAGCGGCGAACCGCGGCTCACGCCCGGCCTGGCACTGGTCCGCGAAGCCGAGGCGGCGCAGCGCCAGCACGGCGCGCTGATATTCCTGCCGGTCTACGCCGGGGAGGCGGCGGTCAGCACGGTGGCGCAGCGGCGCCACGCGGTGCTCGGCTATGTCTACGTGTCGCTGCGCCTGGGCGACCTGATGCGCGCGGTCGGAGCCCCGGCCGCGGCGGAACTGGAACTGTCGCTGTATGAGGGCTCCCCGGCCGCTCCCGGGCCGATGCTGTCCGGCGGGCCGACCGAGGGCGAGCGCCGTGAGGACGGCAGTGCCGCGCTGCTGCAGGGCGAGCGCCAGCTCCAGTATGGCGGCGTCACCTGGACGCTGCGCGGCGCCACGCGCCCCGCCTTCGAAGCCGCACATGGCCCGCGGCAGGCGTACCTGGTGCTGGCCGCGGGCACGCTGGCCACGCTGCTGCTGGCGTGGCTCGCCCATGCACTGGCATGCCGGGGCCGCGCCGCGCGCCAGCGCGAAGCGCAGGCCGTCCATGCCTGGGAAGATGACAACGCCATGCTGCAGGCGTGCATGGCACAGTCGGCCGACGGCTTCCTGCTGGCCGATGCCCAGGGCGTGGTGGTGCGCGCGAGCGAGCGGGCGGGGCAACTGTTCGGCGCCGATCCGGCGGCACTGGCCGGGCGCAGCCTGGACACCCTGGTACCCGGCGCCACCGGCGTAGTCCCCAGCGGCGCTGCGGCCGGGGTCGAGGCCCACCGTGAACTGGCGGGCGTGCGCGCAGACGGCAGCCGCTTCGCGCTGCGCGCCGGCGCCGCGCGCCTGCCTGTGGCCGACGGCGGCACCGCGCACTGGCTGTGGGCGGTCACGGACCTGGAGCCGGAACGGCGCGCCCAGCAGGCCGCCGCGGTGCAGGCCGCGCGCTATGCCGGGCTGCTCGACCATGCCGCCTTCTGCGTGATCACCTTCGATGAGGACGGGCTGATCACCGGCATCAACGCGGCTGGCCAGCGCATGCTCTGGTACAACACCGCGGAGCTGGTCGGGCACATGCACATGACCGGCCTGCATATTGCCGACGAACTGGCCGACCATGCTCGCATGCTCAGTGGCGAACTGGGCGAGCCGGTGCCGCCGGGGCTGCCCGCCCTGGTGGCCAAGGCACGGCTTGGCCTGACCGACGAGCGCGAATGGACCTGGGTGCGCAAGGGCGGCTCGCGCATGCCGGTGCAACTGGCGGTGTTCGCCTTGCCGGCGCCCATCGAGGCTGCGGCCGCCGACGCCGCGCCAGCCGGTCCCGCCGATGGTGCCGAGCCCCGGTCCGCGCCGTCGCCTGGCTACCAGGCCATCGGCTACGATCTGACCGAGCGCCTGCGCGTCGACGAGTACATCCGCCACCTGGCGCTGCACGACCCGCTGACCGGCCTGCCCAACCGCGCCGAGCTGAGCGAGCGCGCGCAGGCGTTGCTGCTGCACGCGCGCAGCCACGGCGAGCGCGTGGCCCTGCTGCTGCTCGACCTGGACCATTTCAAGCACATCAACGACTCGCTCGGCCACCCGGTTGGCGACGACGTGCTGCGCACCATGGCCGACCGCCTCAAGGGCACGGTACGACAGGGCGACCTGGTGGCGCGCATGGGCGGCGATGAATTCGGCGTGGTGCTGGGCGGCCTGCGCCACGACAGCGAAGCCGAGCTGATTGCCGCCAAGATCCAGGTGCGCGTCAATGAAGAACTGCAGGCCGGCGGCCAGCGCCTGCGCGTGACGCCGTCAATCGGCATGGCGATCTTCCCGGACGATGGCGATAGCCTGACCGAGCTGCTCAAGGCTGCCGACTCGGCCGTCTACGCGGCCAAGCACGACGGCCGCGCGCAGTTGCGCCGCTTTGCCAGCGCCATGGCCGAGGCCTCGTTGGCGCGCTTCACCATCGAAGGGCTGCTGCGGCGCGCGCTCGCCCGCGATGAGTTCCGGCTGCGCTACCAGCCGATCGTCGATGCCGCGACGCTGGCCATCACCGGCGTCGAGGCGCTGATTACCTGGAACACCCCGGAACGCGGCGCCATGCAGCCGGCCGAGTTCATCCCCATCGCCGAGCAGAGCGGCCTGGTGGCGCCGCTGGGCGAATGGACCCTGGCCACCGCCTGCCGCGAAATCCAGGCGCTGCGCCAGGCGCTGGGCAGCGAGATCGAGGTCGCGGTCAATATCTCGCCGCTGCAGCTGCGCCAGGCCAACTTCCCCGATACCGTGGCGCACTGCCTGCAGCAGGCCGGCCTGCCGCCGCAGGGGCTGGTGATCGAGGTCACCGAAGGCATCCTGGTCGACGGCGGCGAGACCACCATCGAGACCTTCCGCCGGTTGCGCGAGCTGGGTGTGGGGCTGTCGATCGACGACTTCGGCACCGGCTACTCCGGGCTCAATTACCTGACCCGGCTGCCGATCAGCCGCCTCAAGATCGACAAGTCCTTTGTCGACGACGTGGCCACGCCCGGCCACGACCAGGCGGTGGCCGCGGCGATCATCGCACTGGGTCACCAGCTGCACCTCAAGGTGATTGCCGAAGGGGTGGAGACGGCGGCGCAGTTCGAGTTCCTGCGGGCGCAGGGGTGCGACGGGCTGCAGGGGTTCCTGTTCAGCCAGGCGGTACCGCACGAGGTGCTGCGGGAGATCCTGGAAAAGGGGATTCGGGCGCCGACCCCCACGTCTGCGGGCGCCACTGCGCTGCGCGAGTCATAATCGCCCAGGGGCACCATTCCTAACTTGCCGGCGGGCCCCCCGGTGCCGCTGCCCCATCTCAAATCCCCCGATACTTCCATCGAAATACTTTGCCGATCTGCCACACGGCTGGCATCTGCGCTGCCTATGATGGCGACCGATTCCATTGAGATTGCGGAGATTCGGTCATGCAGGCAGGCAAGTCCGGGGAGGGCCGGGCGTTCCTGGCGGTGGAGCAGGTCAGCAAGCGCTTTGGCAGCTTCATGGCGCTGGACGGCGTGTCGCTGTCGGTCGGGCAGGGCGAGCTGCTGTGCCTGCTGGGCCCGTCCGGCTGCGGCAAGACCACGCTGCTGCGCATCATCGCGGGACTTGAGCGCGAGGACGCAGGACGCATCCATGCCGGCGCGCGTGAACTGACCGGGTTGCCGCCGCAGGCACGCGACTACGGCATCCTGTTCCAGTCCTATGCGCTGTTTCCCAACCTGACCGTGGCGCAGAACGTGGCCTATGGCCTGCACGGGCGCGGCATGGGACGCACGCACCGCGACGCGCGCGTGGCCGAGATGCTCGGCCTGGTCGGCCTGGCCGGCAGCGAGCGCAAGTTTCCGGGCCAGCTCTCCGGTGGTCAGCAGCAGCGCGTGGCGATGGCCCGTGCGCTGGCGCCGGCGCCTTCGCTGCTGTTGCTGGATGAGCCGATGTCGGCGCTCGACGCGCGCGTGCGCGAACACCTGCGGCTGGAGCTGCGCCAGCTGCAGCGCCGCCTGAACATCACCACCGTGATGGTCACCCACGACCAGGAAGAGGCCATGACCATGGCCGACCGCATTGCCGTGATGGACGGCGGGCGCATCGTGCAGGCCGGCACCCCCGCCGAGATCTATGAGCAGCCGGCGTCGGCCTTTGTCGCCGGCTTTGTCGGGCAGGCCAACTGGCTGCCGGGGCGCAGCGCGCAGGCCGGGCGCTTCACCGTTGGCGAGGGCAGCCAGGCCGTCGATTTCCTGGTCGACACGCCGCAGCCTGCGGCATCCGCCGGCCGGCTGTGCTGCCGCCCGGAAGCGGTGCGGCTGGACCCGGATCCCGCCGAGTCCAACCGGCTGCTGGCGCGCGTGGTCGACCAGACCTACCTTGGCAACCGCTACCGGCTGGCGCTGGAAGCGGACCGACTGCCAGGGCTGACCCTGTTTGCCGACGTGGCGCGCGAGGCGCGGCACCGGCTGCCCGACGCCGGCGGCCACAAGTTCTGGATTGCGCTGCCCGCGCAGGCGTTGCGGGTGTTTGCATGATGCGCGCCGCAGCCACGGTCGAGTCGCACCCGGGCACGCAGGCCGCCTCCTCGCGCGGCACCGGCCTGGCCTCCCGGCTGGCGCACGGTGCCCCGGCCGCGATGAAGTGGATCTGGCTGGCCGGGCTGGCCGTCGGCTTGCTGCTGCCGTTGCTGGCGCTGTTCCGCCAGGCCTGGTTCGATGCGGCGGGCCAATGGGCGCTGGGCGCGCGCATGGCGGCGCTGGTGACCAGCCCCAACTTCCTGCCGATGCTCGGCCGCAGCGTGGCGGTGTCGCTGGCGGTGGTGGCGCTGGTGGTGCCGCTGGCATTTGGCTTTGCCTATGCGCTGCAGCGTTCCTGCATCGCACTGCGGCCGCTGTGGCGCGGCATTGCGCTGCTGCCGCTGTTTGCGCCGTCGCTGCTGCCGGCGATCGCGCTGGTCTACCTGTTCGGCAACCAGGGCATTTTTCGCGGCGCCTTCGGGCAGGGCGGCATCTATGGCTTCTGGGGCATCGTGCTGGGCGAGGCCTTCTACACCTTCCCGCATGCGCTGATGGTGCTGGTGGCGACGCTGTCGCTGGCCGATGCGCGCCTCTATGAAGCGGCGCGCGCGATGGGCGCCAGCCCGTGGCGCACCTTCTGCACGGTCACGCTACCGGGCGCGCGCCAGGGCCTGTTCGCCGCCGCCTGCCTGGTGCTGACGCTCGTGATCACGGACTTTGGCGTACCCAAGGTGGTGGGCGGCGGTTACCCGGTGCTGGCGCTGGAAGCATACAAGTCCGTGGTCGGGCAGCAGCAGTTTGACCGTGGCGCGCTCATCGGCATGCTGCTGCTGGCGCCCGCGCTGCTGACCTTTGCGGTGGACATGGCAATGCAGCAGCGCCAGCGCACGCAGATGGGCAGCCGCGCGCAGGTGTATGTGCCGGCGCCCGAGCGCGGCCGCGACGGCGCGTGCCTGCTGCTGGTGGCGCTGGTCAGTGCCGCGCTGCTGGCAGTGATCGCCACCGCGGTGGGCGCGTCGCTGGTCAAGCTGTGGCCGTACAACCTGGGCCTGACGCTGGCGCATTACGACTTCGACAACATGGACGGCGGCGGCTGGCTGGCCTACCGCAACAGCCTGAAGCTGTCGGCGCTGACCGCGCTGGCGGGCACGGCGGCGATCTTCCTGGGCGCCTGGCTGACGCTGCGCACGCGCGGCCCGGCCTGGCTGCACGGGGTGCTGCGCGCGAGTTTCCTGTTGCCGATGGCGGTGCCGGGGCTGGTGCTGGGCCTGGGCTATGTGTTCTTCTTCAACGCGCCCGGCAATCCGCTGCACGCGCTGTACGGCACCATGGCGCTGCTGGTGCTGTGCAACGTGGCGCACTGCTACACCACCGGCCACCTGACCGCGGCCGCGGCGCTGCGCCAGCTCGATAACGAGTTCGAGGCCGCGGCGCTGTCGCTCGGGGTGGCGCCGCTGGTGACATGCTGGCGCGTGACCGTGCCGGTGTGCCTGCCGGCACTGCTTGATATCTTCCGCTACCTCTTCGTGTCGTCGATGACCACGGTCTCGGCGGTGATCTTCCTGTACAGCCCCGACACCGTGCTGGCCGCGATCTCGGTGCTGAACATGGACGATGCCGGCGACACCGCGCCCGCTGCCGCGATGTCGACGCTGATCCTGCTGACCTCGGTGCTGGCGGCCTTGCTGCTGCACGCGGTCTCGGCCGGCTGGCTGCGCCGCGCGCAACGCTGGCGCGCCGGCTGACCCTTGCCCGATTCGCCGTACCCCTGCATTCCGGAACACTCACCGAACCCAAGGAGAAACCATGTCCCGCATCACCAACCTTGTCACGGCGCTTGCCGCCGCGGCCGCCCTGCCGATGCTGGCGGGCAACGCCAGCGCCGCCACCGTGCTGACGGTCTATACCGCGCTCGAAGCCGACCAGATCGCCGCCTACAAGGCCGCGTTCGAGAAGGTGCATCCCGATATCGAAATCAAGTGGGTGCGCGACTCCACCGGCATCGTCACCGCCAAGCTGCTCGCGGAAAAAGCCGCGCCGCGCGCCGACGCGGTGTGGGGCCTGGCCGGCTCCAGCCTGGCCATCCTGGACAAGGAAGGCATGCTCGACCCGTATGCGCCGAAGAACCTGGCCGCAATCGATGCCAAGTACCGCAGCCCGGCCAACCCGCCGGCATGGGTCGGCATGGACGTGTGGGGCGCGGCGATCTGCTTCAACACCGTGGAGGCGCAGAAGCAGGGCCTGCCCAAGCCGACCTCGTGGGCCGACCTGACCAAGCCGATCTACGCGGGCAAGGTGGTGATGCCGCACCCGGCCTCGTCGGGCACGGGCTTCCTCGATGTCAGCGCCTGGCTGCAGATGATGGGCGAGCAGAAGGGCTGGCAGTACATGGATGGCCTGCACAAGAACATCGGCCTGTACACGCACTCGGGCTCCAAGCCGTGCAAGATGGCCGCGCAGGGCGAGTTCCCGATCGGCATTGCGTTCGAGTACCGTGCCATGAAGTCGAAGAAGGAAGGCGCGCCGATCGATATCGTGCTGCCGAGCGAAGGCCTGGGCTGGGACATCGAGGCCACCGCCATCGTCAAGGGCAGCAAGAACCTGGACGCCGCGCGCAAGCTGGCTGACTTCTCGGCCTCGCGCGAAGCGATGGCGCTGTATGAGAAAAACTTTGCCGTGCTGGCCGTGCCCGGCATTGCCAAGCCCGACGCGCTGCTGCCCGCCGACTACGAGAAGCGCCTGATCAAGAACGACTTCCGCTGGGCGAGCGACAACCGCGACCGCATCCTGGCTGAATGGAGCAAGCGCTACGAAGGGAAGGCGGAGAAGAAGTAAGGCACAAGGCGCGCCTAGCGGCGAGGGGATGGCCCGCAGAAACGGGTACGCCCCCCGCGCCGCGGCGGCCGCCCTGGCCGGATCAGGCCAGGCGCGGCACTTCGTCGGTGGCCGGCTGGCCGGCGTGCAGGCGGCGGTAGAGATCGTCGATGCGCTTGCGGCTGGCCTGCAGTTCTTCGCGGCCGCGCTCGGTCAGCAGGTAGACCCGGCCGATGCCGTCGCGCAGCACGCTTTCCAGATAGCCTTCCATTTGCAGGGCGCGCAGCAACGGGCGCACTGAGCCGATATCGACCTGGAAGCCGTATTCCAGCAACATGTCGGCAAGCATGGCCACCGTAGCCGGGACTTCGAGCGCAAATTGCAGGACGTAGACGCGGGCCAGCAGGCCCAGGAACTGTCGTTTCATGTGGACTGGCAACGCGGCAGACGCCGCGCCGGTTGACGCAGGCGCCGTCCGGAACCCGGGGTTTGCAGGCGTTGTGACGCCGGCGGCGCGGCAGCCTGCCATTCTGTTGGACTGGCAGTGCGCGATGCGCCGGGCAAGGCGCATTTTACCCGTTCGGGCAAAAAAGAAGCCGCCAGGAGCCCTGGCGGCTTGTCGGGAATGCGTCGGAGGGGTCAATTAACTCTGGCGCAGACCAGAGTTTAATTTAATCGAAGGCGGCTTGTCACGCGTCGGTAACAGCGCCCCCTCCAGCGTGGGGTGATGATGAAAGGCTTTGATAAGAAAAGTGACGAGTTCGCGCGACATTGTGCCGAGAACGGCGCTCAAACATGTCGTAGATTCGTCAACATCACTTAAATTCCTAGGCAGAAAGCGGGTCGCCATCGTGGCAACGGCGGGCACAGGTCCGAATCCGGCTTGCGGTATGCGCTGCACAGGCGTCCAATCGCGGCAACCCTCAACCTGCGTCGGCTTGCACGGCGCCTCCTGGTTCCCCCGATGAAACCCGCCGATCTCGCCCGCTTGCTTGCCCTGGCCGCCATCTGGGGCGCCAGTTTCCTGTTTATCCGCATCGGCGCGCCGGTGCTGGGACCGATGCCGACCGCCTTCGCCCGGGTGCTGATCGGCGCGCTCACGCTGGCGGCATGCCTGCCGCTGCTGAAGCTGCGCTGGGATATGCAGGGCAAATGGCCGGCGGTGCTGGCGCTGGGCGTGGTCAATTCCGGTATCCCGTTTGTCATGTACGCCGTCGCCGCGCTGTGGCTGCCGGCCGGCTATTCGGCCGTGTTCAATGCCATGACCCCGCTGATGGGCGTGCTGATCGGCGCGCTGGCGTTTTCCGAACGGCTCACGCGCGCCAAGGCCGCGGGCGTGCTGCTGGGCGTGGCGGGCGTCGCGGTGCTGACCCGCACCGGACCGGTGGCGTTCTCGGCGGACGTGCTGCTGGGCGCGCTGGCCTGCCTGCTGGCCACCGCCTGCTACGGCCTGTCCGGCTTTCTCGCGCGGCGCTGGATCACGCAGCGCGGCGGGCTGGACAGCCGGCTGGTCGCCGCCGGCAGCATGGTCGGTGCCACCGTGTTCCTGCTGCCCTTCTGCCTCGCCGCGCTGTGGCGCCACAATACGCTGCCCGCTGCCGGCACCGGCGTGTGGGCGGCCATGCTGGGGCTGGGCGTGTTGTGCACGGCGCTGGCCTACATCCTGTATTACCGCCTGATTGCCGACCTGGGCCCGGTGCGCTCGCTGAGCGTCACCTTCCTGATCCCGCCGTTCGGCATCATCTGGGGCGCGCTGTTCCTGGGCGAGGCACTATCGTGGGCGCACGCGGCGGGTGGCGCGCTGATCGGGGTGGCGGTGTGGCTGGTGTTGCGGCCGGTGGCGGGGGTGGAGACGCCCGTGCAGGCGCGGCCGGTGGCAGGACGTTGAGGTCGTAACGCTCCGAAACTTGGGCCCGGTAACGGTGCCCGTGGCGTATAGTCATCCTCGTCGGGATATAGTCGGGCCCATGAAGATCCAGACAATCTTCGGCGCGGATGGCCAACCTGCATTCGTCGTGATCCCTTACGCCGACTATCTCTCGCAACATGCGCGCGCAAGCGAGCTGATTCCATATCCGGTCGTGCGCCGCGTGCTGGCCGATGACGTGCCGCCACTGCGCGCCTGGCGCGAGCATCTTGGCCTGACCCAGGCAGACGTCGCAGTGCGCCTCGGCATTTCACTGCCCGCCTATGCGCAGCAGGAGAGCAGCACCCGCCTGCGCAAGACCTCGCGTGAGCGCATTGCCGCCGCACTCGGCATCACTGCCGCGCAACTCGATATCTGAGCCAGGACGCCAGGCCGCGGGTTCAGGCCTGTGCCGTCGTGCCCGCCGCCACGTTGTACTGCTCGCGCACCATCACCACCACGCGGCGTGCCTGGCGCAGGTGACGCACGGCGTCGGCTTCGCTGCGTTCGGGGAAGTCGACTTCGGCGCTCCAGTTGCAGCCGGTGTGGTCGGGCCGGTGCACGCAGACCGCGCGCAGCTGGCAGTCGTGGCAGCCGGGCTCCTGCCGCAGGCACAGGTTGATCAGGCGTATGAGTTCGGACAGGGGCTTCTTCAGGCGCTCCATGGATGGCTCCGTCAGGTGCGCGGCGCGCTTACGCCCGGGCGGGCAGCCCCGGCGTGGGTTCGGCCTCGGTGGCGCCGGCCCGGCATTGCGGGCAGACACCGTACAGCACCAGCATGTGCTCGCGCAAAACAAAGGCGTTGTCGGCGGCTACCTGGCGCTGGCGCTGCTCGATGCTTTCGTCGCGGAATTCCTCCACGCGGCCGCAGGCAACGCAGATCAGGTGGTCATGATGGCCGCCTTCGTTGAGTTCGAACACGGCGTGGTCGGACTCGAAGCTGTGCCGCAGCAGGATGTCGGCCTGCACCAGCTGGTTGAGCACGCGATACACCGTGGACAGTCCCGCGTCCTCGTCCTGCGTCAGCAGGATGCGGTAGACGTCTTCGGCGCTCAGGTGGCGCCGGGCGCTGGTGCGGAACACTTCAAGGATCCGCATGCGCGGCGACGTGGCCTTCAGGCCGGCGCGCTTGAGATGGATCGGCTTTCGGCTCTCGAATGACATGGCGGAAGGCATTGGCATGCGGCTGGCGCCCCGCGGGCAGGGCGGCGCCCGGCCCGGCGCCGCGCACGGGCGGCGTCGATGGCTTGGCGGGATTTCAGGCTGAAGCGCCAGGGACGGACCAGCGCTGGCGCTCCCGTCCCTGGCGGCGCGCCGTGCCTGCACGACGCGCGGAATAAAAAGGTGGCCTGGCTTGTCACCGGAAGACGCGATCGGGAAAGCGGGGTCTGGTTGCTTTCCCGATCTTCCGAAGACTGGCTACTGCCAAACGCTCCGCGTGACGGAGCGGTCCCCACAAAAGTCGGTGTCGAATGCCGCCGCAGCGGCATCCGGAAATCCTGTTCCTGCCAGCTTCGGTTGCTGCCGCGTGCCGCGGCGCGCCGGACCTGGCCGGTCTGCCTGTCGGGCGGTGCGCCGTGCGTCAGGCAGTGATCGAATGGTAAATGGGAATCGATCTCATTACAAGAGAAATTTTACCGGGCAACCTCTTTTTTGAGGGTGGTCTGGTGGCTGCAGGGGGCGATCCGGCGGCGGTAGCTGGCTTCGACCTGATGACGCTGGCGCTCGCGGCAGCAAGCCGGCGCGCTCGCGCTGGCCTGGTCGCTCCATGTTGCTGTCGACGGCGGGCCACTGGGAACGGTGTCGTGGCTTGGCACGCTGACCGCCAGCGCGTTTGCCGTGGCGCTGGGCCGTTCCTATGCGCCACGCGCGGTGCAGCGCCTGCTGCCCGGCGTGGCGGGTATCGGCCTGGCCGCGCTGGTTGCTCGCTGGTTGCTCGCAACCTGGGTGTAGCCCCTGCGTAGCCTTACAGCGGCGGGGACACCCAGTACGGATCGCGGCCGTAGTACTCGTGCAGCGACTTGCCCCACTGGGGATCGGCCATGCTCGGCCAGCTGTCCTTGTTGAAGCCCGGTGCGGATTTGAGCCGGTCTGCCGTCACGGCAATCCGGAAGCATTTCTCGTCGGTGTCCATGACCAGTGCATTCCATGGGATGGCGTGCAGTGTGTCGCCGATGCCGAGAAAGCCGCCGGTGGTCAGCACCGCGTAGGCGATGCGGCCGTGCGGTACATCCAGCATGATCTCGGAAATCTTGCCGACGTGTTCGCCGTCGGATGAATAGGCCTTGGTGCCGTCAAGGCTCGATGCCGCCATCACTTCAGGGCCCGGGCCTTCGCCCACGCCTGAACCGATGATGGCCGCGCCTTCACGGGTGGGAGGTTGGTTCGGCATGCTGTGCTCCTTGTCGCAAGACGTTGGAATGCATGGCATGCGCAATGACCATGCCTGCGCCGTTTGTGGCGCCGTGCGCATGGAGCTGAAGTCGCCAGCTGCCGCCGTGGTAATTCTTTCGTGTGGCATGGAAAAAAGGCGCGTCAGCGTGGCGCTGCGCGCCTTCCTGCAGCGGTTCCCGGCGGAGCCTAGAAGCGATGCCGCATGCCAAGCATGACGCCCACGCGCGTGGCGCTGTCCACGCCCGCGGCGGGCGGCGCGCCCTGCTGGAACATCAGCCCGCCCCCCAGCGTGGTGCCGCGCGCCAGGCTGCCAGGCTGCTCGCCGGCGGTCTTCATGTAGACCACGCTGTTGTTAATCCGGTAGTCCTGGAAGAAGAAGTCACCACCGATATACAGCGGCTCGGACCAGGCGCTGGTTTACCTGCATTGCGCAAACGCCCCCGGAAAGTGCGTCATCGACCGCAGCGAGGTGGCGCGATCAGTTGCCCGCAGCCGTGGCCGGCGCATCGCGCGACAGGCCCAGGATCCAGTTGCGGAAGGCCGCCAGCGCTTCGGATTCGGGCCGGCCCTCCGGATAGGCAAAGTAGTAGCCCTGCTGCTCGTCCAGCATGCCCGCCAGCGGGATCACCAGCTGGCCGGTCTGCAGCTCGCGCTCGATCAGCAGGCGCGGCGCCAGGCCGATGCCGAGCCCGGCCGCGGCGGCGGCCGTCATCATCGTGAACAGTTCATAGCGCGGCCCGCGCGAGGCGGCCAGGTCATAGGCCCAGCCCTGTGCCGCGTACCAGTCGCGCCAGGCGTTGGCGCGCGTGCTCAGGTGCAGGTGTCGGCAGCGCGCCAGGCTGGCGGCGCCGGTCACGGGGTGCCCGGCCAGGAAGGCGGGACTGCACACCGGCACCATGCCCCCTTCGCGGAAGATCACGCCGCCGCGCGTGCCGGGCCAGAACTGGTCGCCGAAGTAGATCGCCGCGTCATAGGCGCATTCCTGGAACGAAAACGGCTGCGAGCGCGCCGACAGGTTGACCGTCACATTGGGATGGCGCCGCGCAAAGTCCGGCAGGCGCGGGATCAGCCATTGGGTGGCAAAGGTGGGCACCACCGCCAGCTCCAGCGTGTAGCCCATGGCCCGGCCGGTGGTGATTTCCAGCGTGTCGCGCTGCAGGTGGTCCAGGTGCCGGCGGATGCGCGCGGCGTATTCGCGCCCGGTATTGGTCAGCTCCAGGCGCCGGCGCACGCGCGTGAACAGCGCCACGCCCAGGCGCTGCTCCAGCTGCGCCACCTGCCGCCCCACCGCGCTGTGCGTCAGCGCCAGCTCTGCCGCGGCGCGGGTAAAGCTGCCTAGCCGTGCCGAAGCCTCGAAGGCCTGCAGCGCGCCCAGGTTGGGGATGTCGTTTCTCATGGGACTGCGAGGGAAGGAAGGCTGACAGTATAAACAGCGGCGCCAGGCCGCACCGCTACCGCGGTCGTGCGCCGCACGCACAACGTTGTGCGCAATGCGCGCTTGTGCGCGCCATGGGGGCGCCCCTATCCTGCCTCGCGGATCGTCGCCAGCCCGGCTGCCATCCAGTGCTCACCTGTTTGCGCCCATGACCTCCAAACTCTCCACGCTCCTTACCGCCAACGTCGGCGCCGCCCGCGCCGCGCAACTGCTCGCGCTGGTCACCTTGCCCGCGGATCTGCCGCAGGCCCCGCAGGGCCGTGCCAGCCGCGCGGAAATCGCCCAGGCCCTGAACATGGTGCTGTTCGGCGGCATCCTCGAGCGCGTGCCGAGCGGCCGCGCCTACACCGACGATGTCGCCGCTGCCGGCGGCAAGGTCACCTTCGACCATGGCGCGCTGCGCACGGTCAAGTGGCGCGACAACGGCGCGCTGCCCGAAGGCGAGGCCGCCTTCACCCGCATCCTGCGCCCGCTCGGCTACGTGCTCAACGGCACCTATCCGCTGGACTGCATCGGCATGACCGGCCGCTCATACGCGCATGCCGACGCGCCCGAGGACATCGCCCAGTTCTTCCTCAGCGAATTCCATCCGGAACGCTTCAGCGAAGCCTTCCGCGCCGCCGTCAGCCGCGTCACCGGCACCTCCGCAGACCCGCTCACGCCGCGCGCGCAGACCCTGCTGTGGCAGCTGGAGCGCGACGGCGCGCTGGACCTGGCCGACGGCGCCGAGCTGGTCGGCCTGCTGGTGCCATGCTTCGAGCGCCAGCACGCCACGCCGAGCCTGGCCGACTATGAAACCCTGCTGAGTGAATCGGCGGAGATGGCCTGGGTCGCCACCGAAGGCAACGCCTTCAACCATGCCACCGACCGCGTCGACGACGTGTTCGCGCTGGCCGAGCAGCAGAAGCAGCTGGGCCGGCCGATGAAGGACAAGGTGGAAGTCTCGCGCAGCGGGCGCGTCAAACAGACCGCGTTCCGCGCGGATACGGTGCGCCGCAACTTCGTCGGCGCGCAGGGCGAGACGGTGGAGCGGGACGTGCCGGGGTCGTTCTACGAGTTCATCACGCGAGACCGCTTTGCCGAAGAAGCGGCCGCGCCGCAGCGTTATGACCTGGGGTTTGATGCGGGCAATGCGCAGGGGATCTTCAAGATGACGGCGGCGGCCTGCTGAGGTGATGAGGGGGGAGGGCGCGGGCGCGTGGATGCGCCGGCCCTCTCCCCCGGCCCCTCTCCCGCAAGCGGGCGAGGGGAGCACACCCTTGTTACCCCGCCCGCTTCGTCGAAATCACCGCCTCAGCCACATTGGCCGGCGCCTCGGCATAGTGCTTGAACTCCATCGTGTACGTCGCGCGTCCCTGCGTCAGCGAGCGCAGCGTGGTGGAGTAACCGAACATGGTTGCCAGAGGCACCTCGGCGCGCACGATCTTGCCGCCGCCACCGGCGATGTCTTCCATACCGTGCACCATGCCGCGGCGTGACGACAAATCGCCCATCACGTTGCCAGTGAATTCCTCAGGCGTTTCCACCTCGACGGCCATCATCGGCTCCAGCAGGATGGGCCTGGCCCGGCGCATGCCTTCCTTGAACGCCATCGAGCCGGCCATGCGGAATGCGTTCTCGTTCGAGTCGACGTCGTGGTAGGAGCCGAACACCAGCGTGGCCTTGATGTCGACTACCGGGTAGCCGGCCAGCACGCCTGACTGCAGGGTCTCGCGGATGCCCTTGTCCACCGCGGGGATGAACTCGCGCGGGACCACGCCGCCCTTGATGGCATCGACGAACTCATAGCCGCCGCCGTGCGGCATCGGCTCGAGGTTGAGCACCACGTGGCCGTACTGGCCGCGTCCGCCCGATTGCTTGATGAACTTGCCTTCCACGTCCTTGACCGGCTGGCGGATGGTCTCGCGGTAGGCCACCTGGGGCTTGCCGACCGAGGCCTCCACGCCGAACTCGCGCCGCATGCGGTCGACCAGGATTTCCAGGTGCAACTCGCCCATGCCGGAGATGATGGTCTGGCCAGATTCCTCGTCCGTAGTCACGCGGAAGGACGGGTCTTCCTGCGCAAGGCGGTTCAGCGCAATGCCCATCTTTTCCTGGTCGGCCTTGGTCCTCGGCTCGACGGCCTGCGAGATCACCGGTTCCGGGAAGCTCATGCGCTCCAGGATGATGACCTTGTCGGGGTCGCACAGGGTGTCGCCGGTGGTCGCTTCCTTCAGGCCGACGGCCGCGGCGATGTCGCCGGCGCGCACTTCCTTGATCTCCTGGCGCACGTTGGCGTGCATCTGCAGGATGCGGCCCAGGCGCTCGCGCTTGGCCTTGACCGGGTTGTAGACGGTGTCGCCGGATTTGACCACGCCGGAATAGACGCGGAAGAAGATCAGCTGGCCGACAAAGGGGTCGGTCATGATCTTGAACGCCAGCGCTGCAAACGGCTCGTCGTCGCTGGGATGGCGCTCGGCCTCGCGGTCGTCTTCGGTGTGGCCCAGGATGGCCGGCACGTCGGCGGGCGAGGGCAGGTAGTCGATGACGGCGTCCAGCATGCTCTGCACGCCCTTGTTCTTGAAGGCGCTGCCGCACAGCATCGGCACGATCTCGTTGGCGATGGTGCGCTTGCGCAGGCCGCGCTTGATCTGCTCCTCGGTCAGCGGCTCGCCCGACAGGTACTGGTGGAGCAGCGTCTCGTCGGCCTCGGCGGCGGCTTCGACCATCTTGTCGCGCCATTCCTGCGCGGTGGCCAGCAGGTCCGCCGGAATGTCCTGGTATTCGAAGCGCACGCCCTGGCTGGCATCGTCCCAGACGATGGCCTTCATCTTGACCAGGTCGACCACGCCCTGGAAATGGTCCTCGGCGCCCAGCGGGATCTGGATCGGCACGGCGCGGCCCTTGAGGCGGTCGGCGATCTGCGTCTGCACGCGGAAGAAGTCGGCACCGACGCGGTCCATCTTGTTGACGAAGGCAATGCGCGGCACCGCGTACTTGTTGGCCTGGCGCCAGACCGTCTCGGACTGCGGCTGCACGCCGCCGACAGCGTCATAGACCATGCAGGCGCCGTCGAGCACGCGCATGGAACGCTCGACTTCGATGGTGAAGTCGACGTGTCCCGGCGTATCGATGATGTTGATGCGGTGTTCGGGGTAGTTGCCGGCCATGCCCTTCCAGAAGGCAGTGGTGGCGGCCGACGTGATGGTGATGCCGCGCTCCTGCTCCTGCTCCATCCAGTCCATGGTGGCAGCGCCATCGTGCACTTCGCCCAGCTTGTGGTTGACGCCCGTGTAGAACAGGATCCGTTCGGTCGTCGTGGTCTTGCCGGCGTCGATATGCGCGCTGATGCCGATATTGCGGTAGCGCTCGATGGGGGTCTTGCGAGGCACAGTGTTCTCCATGGATGAAACACGCTGGAATAGAGTAGCACCACTGGCCGTTTGCCGTTGTCCCTGCCGTGCGCAGGGGCACACCGCCGCAGCCCGGTGCTCCGGCATGAGCGTGTGTCTGAGGCGGGCCTAGGATTCGGCTTCATGCGAAACCGATTTCTCCCATCCTGCCAGCGTCCGCGGCTCCCTATACTGGCGCAGCATCGCGCCCCGCGTGTTCATCGCCCTGCCATCCCATGGCCGGTCAGGATGCGCCCGGTTGCCGATGCATTCCCGGACTACGAAGCCACGCATGACAACCATCCTGATCGTTGACGACCATCCGGCGATGCGGCTGGTGCTCAGGCACCACCTGTTGCAGCTGCTTGGCGTAGACGAGGTGATCGAAGCAGACAACGGACAGTGCGCCATCGAGTTGGTGCGCGCGCGCATGCCGGACCTCGTGCTGCTCGACCTGGACATCCCGCGCTCCAGCGGGCTGGATGTGGCGCCACGCCTGCGCGCGATCCATCCGCAGGTGCGCATTCTGGTGGTGACGGCGCTGGACCCGGCGGTGTTCATCAGTCGGTCATGGCAGGCCGGTGCGCAGGGCTTCGTCAGCAAGACCCAGGACATCAAGGAAATCCTGCGTGCGGTCGAGGCGGTGCTGGCGGGCTATACCGTGTTCCCGGTGCTCAACCGCGGCGGCGCGCCGCGCCAGGCCATGTCGGCGGACGAGGAGATCCTGCGGCGCCTCTCCGACAAGGAACTGGTGGTGCTGCAGATGCTGGCGCGCGGCATGTCCTACAAGGCCATCAGCGCCAGCCTCTTCATCAGCAACAAGACCGTCAGCAGCTACAAGGCACGCATCATGGGCAAGCTGCAGGTCTCGTCCCTGGTGGAGCTGGTGGATTTTGCGCGGCGCTGCCGGCTGACGCCCTGAGCCCGGTCATTCTCATTAGACATCATATGACTTGGCGGGGCGACACCCACCCAGGTGCGTGCGCGCCGGTCAGCCTTGGGCGGCGGCCGTCCCTGAGGCCTTGCGCAGCCGTTCGCGGCTGTTGGTCAGGTGCATGCGCATGGCGGCCTTGGCCCCGTCGGGGTCGCGGCGCTCGATCGCGTCGTAGATGTTCTCGTGCTCGATGCTGACGCGCTCCAGGTACTGCTCGCGCTCGGGCGTGCTGACCTGCAGGCGGCTGCGCGGGATCACCATGGTGCCCAGGTGGCCCATGATGTCCGTGAAGTAGCGGTTGCCGGTGGCGCGCGCGATCGCCAGGTGGAAGGCAAAGTCGCTCTCCACGGCGTCGTTGCCGGCGCCGGCGCTGCGCTTGAGCTCATCCAGCGCCTGGCGCATGGCGGCCAGCTGCGCGTCGGTGCGGCGCGATGCGGCCAGGCCCGCGGCCTCGGCTTCAAGGCTGACGCGGAATTCCAGCATCGCCATCACATCCATGGCCGTGCCCAGCGCGTCCGGCCCGATGCGGAAGGGCGAAGGCGCCTCGGCCGCGCGCGCCAGCACGAAGGTGCCGATGCCGTGGCGGGTCTCCACTAGGCCGCTGGCCTGCAGCCGCGACAGTGCCTCGCGCACCACGGTGCGGCTGACCCCCATCGACGCCATGATCTCCGACTCGGTCGGCAGCTTGTTGCCGGGCTTGAGCTGGCCCTGGCGGATCTCTTCGCCAAGGGCCTGCACCACTTCCTCGGCAAGCGTGCGGCCGCGGCGGCGCAGCGGCGCTTGCGGCGCTTGCGGCGCAGGAACGGGCGGAACGGACTGGGCGGGGGTGGAGTTCGGCATGGTGGATACGGGCGGGGTTTCCCGGACTTGACCGGTTCGAGATGGCCTCATTATACTGGGTTATCAGTCATACGATGACAGATAACATACGCGACACGATGGTCGGGGTGAACGATACTGCGCCCGCCATCAGAAATGCCGGAGACAACCCAGAGATGACCCCAACCGCCGCCCCCATGGCGTCCGCCCACACCCCGGTCGTAACCGAACTGACCGTGGTGCCCGTGGCCGGGCATGACAGCATGCTGATGAACCTGTCCGGCGCCCATGGCCCGTACTTCACGCGCAATATCGTGATCGTGCGCGACAGCGCCGGCCAAACCGGCGTGGGCGAGGTCCCGGGCGGCGAGGGCATCCGCCAGACGCTGGAAGACGCGCGGCCGCTGCTGGTGGGCCAGCCCATCGGCCAGTACCAGGCCATCCTGAACCGCGTGCGCGCGGCATTCGCCAGCCGCGATGCCGGCGGCCGCGGCCTGCAGACCTTTGACCTGCGCATCACCATCCATGCGGTGACGGCACTGGAGGCGGCCCTGCTCGACCTGCTCGGCCAGCACCTGGAGGTGCCCGTGGCCGCGCTGCTCGGCGAAGGCCAGCAGCGCGACGCGGTGGAGATGCTGGGTTACCTCTTCTATATCGGCGACCGCCAGCGCACCACGCTGGACTACCGCACCGAGCCCGATGCCGACAACGCGTGGTTCCGCCTGCGCAATGAAGTGGCGATGACCCCCGCGGGCGTGGTGCGCCTGGCCGAAGCCGCTTATGAGCGCTACGGCTTCAACGACTTCAAGCTCAAGGGCGGCGTGCTGAGCGGCGACGAAGAGATGGAAGCGATCCTGGCGCTGGCCGAACGCTTCCCGAAGGCGCGCATCACGCTGGACCCAAACGGCGCCTGGTCGCTGGCAGAAGCCGTGCGCCTGTGCCGCGACAAGCGCGGCGTGCTGGCCTATGCCGAAGACCCGTGCGGTGCCGAAGACGGCTACTCCGGGCGCGAGATCATGGCCGAGTTCCGCACTGCCACCGGCCTGCCCACCGCCACCAACATGATCGCCACTGACTGGCGCCAGATGGGGCATGCGGTGCGGCTGCAGTCGGTCGACATCCCGCTGGCCGACCCGCACTTCTGGACCATGCAGGGCTCGGTGCGCGTGGCGCAGATGTGCGCGGAGTGGGGCCTGACCTGGGGCTCGCACTCGAACAACCACTTCGATATCTCGCTGGCGATGTTCACCCACGTGGCCGCCGCCGCACCGGGGCGCGTCACCGCCATCGACACGCACTGGATCTGGCAGGACGGCGAGAACCTGACCCGCAACCCGCTGCAGATCGAAGGCGGCCTGGTTCAGGTGCCCAAGACGCCGGGCCTGGGCGTGGAGCTCGACATGGATGCCCTGGCGCGCGCGCACGCGCTGTACCAGCGCAAGGGCCTGGGCGCACGCGACGATGCCGCGGCGATGCAGTTCCTGATCCCGGGCTGGAAGTTCAACAACAAGGCGCCCTGCATGGTGCGCTGACGCGGTACCGGCAATGACGCCAACCGGCCGTTGCCGTTATCGGGACGGCCGGGCTCATCTGATAAAGACACACTGCAGGAGACAACGATGTACACGTTCCAACGCCAGCCCGCCCTGCGCCTGCACCACTGGCTGCGCGCCTTTGCGCTCGGCTCTGTCGTCACGGTGGCGGCCCTGACCGTCAGCGCCGCCGCCTACGCCGCGCCACAGGACTGGCCGCAACGCCCGGTATCGGTCGTGGTGCCGTTCCCGCCGGGCGGCTCCAGCGACGCCATCGCGCGCATGCTGACCGTGCCGCTCAATGAAAAGCTGGGCCAGCCCTTCGTCATCGACAACCGCCCCGGCGCGACCGGCGCCATCGGCGCCACCTTCGTCAAGCGCGCGCCGGCGGACGGCTACACCATGATGGTGGCGTCGATCGGCGTGTATGCGGTGAACCCGTTCCTGCAGAAGAACCTGGCCTATGACCCGGCCAGGGATTTCGACCTGCTGACGGTGGCGGTGCGCGCGCCCAACGTGCTGGTGGCCAATCCGCAGTTCCCGGCCAACACGCTGCAGGAACTGGTGGCCTACATGAAGAAGAACCCGGGCAAGGTCAGCTTTGCCTCGTCCGGCGCGGGCTCGTCCGATCACCTGACCGCGGCGCTGTTCTGGCAGAAGAGCGCCACCGACGGCCTGCACGTGCCCTACAAGGGCGGCGGCCCGGCCATCTCCGACCTGCTTGCCGGCCAGGTCGACGTGTCGTTCCAGAACGTCAACGCCGTGCTGCAGCACATCCGCACCGGCAAGCTCAAGGCCATGGCGGTGACCTCCGACAAGCGCTCGCCGGTGCTGCCCAATGTGCCGACCATGGCCGAGGCCGGCGTGAAGGATGTGGAGGTGTACTCCTGGCAGGGCGTGGCCGCGCCGCGCGGCCTGCCGCCCGAGGTGAAGAGCCGCCTGCACGGCGCGCTGGTGTCGTCGCTGAACGACCCGAAGATGCGCCAGAAGCTGTCCGAGAACGGCTTCGAGGTGGTGGCCAACACGCCTGAGCAGTTCAGCCAGTTCGAGGCGCAGGAGCTGCAGCGCTGGAAGACCGTGATCGAGAAGGGCAAGATCGCGCTGGACTGAAGCCATCCCACTGAACCCGGACACTGCAGCACCGACCGCGCCGGCCATGCACGCATAGCGTGCCGCGCCGGCGCGCGCGTCATCGACAGGAGACAACAGCATGACCCAGGGACGCCGCACCTTCCTCAAGCAATCCTCCGCACTGGCCGCCGGCCTGGCCGCCGGCCCGCTCGCGGGCCTGTCATCGGCGGCGCACGCCGCGCAAGACTGGCCCACCCGCCCGATCCGCCTGGTGGTGCCATACACCGCCGGCGGCTCGTCGGACATCATCGCGCGCCTGATTAGCAAGCAGCTGGGCGAAGCGCTGGGCCAGTCAGTGGTGGTGGACAACCGCCCCGGCGCCAACGGCAACGTCGGCGCGGCACTGGTCGCGCAGGCCACCGACAACCACACGCTGATGCTGTGCGATATCGGCGCGCTGGCGATCAGCCCGTCGGTCTATACCAAGCTGACCTTCAATATCGCCAAGGACCTCAAGCCGGTGTCGATGCTGGCCTACTCGCCGCACCTGCTGGTGGTGCATCCGTCGGTGCAGGCGGCCAGCGTGAAGGAACTGGTGGCGCTGTCGCAGCGCAGCCAGCTCAACTTCGCCGTGACCGCCATCGGCAGCGCGCCGCACCTGGCCGGCGTGGCGGTGGAGCAGGCCACCGGCGCCAAGTGGCAATACGTACCCTACAAAGGCGGCTCGCAGGCCATTGCCGATACCGTGGGCGGCAGCGCCCAGGTGCTGATGAACGGCATGCTGGCCACGCTGCCGCACGTGCAGTCGGGCAAGCTAAAGCTGATCGCCCAGTCCAAGCGCACGCGCATGCCGCTGCTGCAGAACGTGCCGACCATCGCCGAGCAGGGCGTGCCGAATTTCGAATCCGGAACGTGGCAGGGGGTGATGGCCCCGGCCAGCATGTCCGATGCGATGGTGGCGCGCATCAGCGGCGAGTTGATCCGCATCATCCGCGCGCCGGATCTGCGCGCGCAGCTGGTGGCCCAGGGGGCGGAGGTGGTGACGATGACGCCGGGGGAGACTGGGAAGTTCTTTGTTGCCGAGCAGACGCGATGGGCGGGGGTGGTGAAGCAGGCGGGGATCAAGCTGGAGGCTTGAGTGGGAGCTAGCGGACCGCAGCACGTTCTTCACAGATTTGCGGGTGTGGCTGGTTTTGGCTTGGTGCCATGCGCTCGGGTGTCGCTCTTGACTAGCGTGGGCTGTTTCGCCGGCGTAGCCGGCGAGTCACTTTTTGTCCGAGCGACAAAAAGTAACCAAAAAACGCGTCGCCTATGCGGCTGGCAATCAATTCCACGGCGTTGGTGGTTCGCACGGTGGTGCTTGCCGTTTGGGCGTGGTTGCTCGTTCGACCCTGCTACGCCATGTGAGTCAGGGATAGTGCCTGCGTTAGCCCACTATTGAACGATCCCCATGCGGGGCGTAGGCCGCCTGCTGCAAACGGCATCGCGGGGACGCCTACGGCTGCTGCGCGGGCTCAAAATGCGCTGACGGTCATCGGGCGCTTGCGCGAAGCGCAGCCCACGCCCGCCAAGAACAACACCCGACCGCATGGCGGCCAATCCAAAGCAGCCCCGTTCGCCAAGGGCTCCCCTAATCTAGCGAAGTCCCCAATAAGAAAAGGCCCCGCGTACTGCGGGGCCTGCGGGATTAACCCTTCACCGCTTCCGGCAACAACGCCTGCGGCAAGTTCTGATAACAAACCGGCCGCAAGAACCGGTCAATCGCCGTCGCCCCCACTGAAGTCGAACGCGCATCCGAAGTCGCCGGGAACGGCCCGCCATGCACCATCGCATAGGCAACCTCAACCCCAGTCGGATAGCCATTGCACAGCACCCGCCCGGCTTTGCGTTCCAGCACCGGCAGCAGGCGCCGCGCGGCCGCGTGGTCGGCATCGTCGAGCTGCATCGTCGCCGTCAGCTGGCCCTCAAGCTGCCGCGCCACCGTCAGCATCTCGTCGAGATCGCGGCACACCACCAGCACCGTCGACGGCCCGAACACCTCGGCCTGCATCCGGTGATCCGCCATGAACTGCGCCGCGGTGGTCTCGAACATCACCGGCCGCGCCTGGTTGGCCCCGTTGCCGTCGACGCCGTCGCCAATGCGTTGCAGACCGTCGAGCGACGACAGCTGCGCCACGCCTTGCTCAAAGGCGGCATGGATGCCGGGCGTCAGCATGGTCGCTGCCGGCTTGCCTTGCAGCGCGCCGAGCGCCGCTGCGCGGAACTTGTCGAGCGCGGGGCCTTCAATGCCGATCACCAGCCCGGGGTTGGTACAGAACTGGCCGACGCCCATCACCAGCGAATCCACCAGCTGGCGGCCGATTTCCTCGCCGCGTGCATCGAGTGCCGCCGGCAGCAGGAACACCGGATTGATGCTGCTCATCTCCGCATACACCGGAATCGGCTGCGGGCGGCGCTGGGCAGCCTGCATCAGCGCCAGGCCGCCGGCGCGCGAGCCGGTGAAGCCCACCGCCTGGATTGCCGGATGCGAGACCAGTGCCGTGCCGATGGCATTGCCCGCCCCGACCAGCAGCGAGAACACGCCTTCGGGCAGGCCCGCGTCCTGCACGGCCTTCTGGATCACGCGTCCCACCAGTTCCGACGTGCCCAGGTGCGCCGGGTGTGCCTTGACCACGACCGGGCAGCCCGCGGCCAGTGCCGAGGCGGTGTCGCCGCCGGCCACGGAGAAGGCCAGCGGGAAGTTGCTGGCGCCGAACACCGCCACCGGGCCGATGGCGATGCACTGCATGCGCAGGTCCGGGCGCGGCGGGTTGCGCTCGGGCAGCGCGGCGTCGAAGGTGGCCTGCTGCCAGCGGCCTTCGCGCAGCACGGTGGCGAACAGGCGCAGCTGGCCGGCGGTGCGGCCGCGCTCGCCCTGCAGGCGCGCGATCGGCAGCGCGCTTTCCAGGTGGGCGCGTTCGGTCAGCGTGTCGCCCAGCGCTTCGATGCCGGTGGCGATGGCTTCGAGCAAGGCCGCGCGCTGCTCTGGCGTGGTGTTGCGGTAGGTGTCGAAAGCGGCTTCAGCCAGCGCACAGGCGCGCTCGACCTCGGCCTGGCCGCCGCCATGGAAGTCAGGGCCCAGGGCTTCGCCGGTGGTGGGATTGATGGCCTGCAGCAGGGCTTCGGTGCCGCGCACGGCTTGCGCGCCGATCAGCATGTCGCCGGTGATGTGCATGGAAGGATTCCTTGTCAGCGTTTGAATGGGAAAGCCGGCCGGAGGGCATATGCCCCGCGGCCGGCCTGTCGCTATGCAGTGCGAGGACGGGCTTACGTTGGCGATTACTGCGGGCCGAGCTTGTTGATCAGCGTGCCCAGCATCTCCATCTCCTCGCCGGTCAGGTCGGTCAGCGGCGCGCGTACCGGGCCGCCGTCGCGGCCGACCAGGCGGGCGCCGGCCTTGACGATGCTCACGGCATAGCCGGCCTTGCGGTTGCGGATGGCCAGGTAGGGCAGGAAGAAGTTGTCGAGCAGGCGGCCCACGGTGTCGTGGTCATCCGCGGCGATGGCGCGGTAGAAGTCCATCGCGGTCTTGGGGATGAAGTTGAACACGGCCGACGAATACACCGGCACGCCCAGCGCCTTGTAGGCCGCGGCATAGACCTCGGCCGTGGGCAGACCGCCGAGGTAAGAGAAGCGGTCGCCCAGCTTGCGGCGGATGCTGACCATGGCCTCGATGTCGCCCACGCCGTCCTTGAAGCCGACCAGGTTGGGGCAGCGCTCGGCCAGGCGTGCCAGCTGCGTCGCATCCAGCTTCGAGTTGGCGCGGTTGTAGACGATCACGCCGATGTCCACCGACTTGCAGACCTGCTCCACGTGCGCGGCAATGCCGTCCTGGCTGGCTTCAGTCAGGTAGTGCGGCAGCAGCAGCACGCCGGCCGCGCCCAGGCGCTGGGCTTCCTGCGCGTAGGCGATGGCGGTGCGGGTCGGGCCGCCGGCGCCGGCCAGGATCGGCACCATGCCGGCGCAGGTGCGCACAGCCGTGTCGACCACGGCCGAGTAGTCCTGCGGCGTCAGCGAGAAGAACTCGCCGGTGCCGCCCGCAGCGAACAGCGCGGTGGCGCCGTAAGGGGCCAGCCACTCCAGCCGCGCGGCGTAGGCGTGCGGCGCGAAGTCGCCCTGGGCGTCGAAGTCGGTGATGGGGAAGGACAGCAGGCCTTCAGAGACGATTTTCTTGAGTTCGTTGGGTGCGAGCATCGCGGCAATCCTGAGCGGGCCAGTGGCCCCGGGTGGCAGTGGCGGCTGACTGCGACGGCGCAGGTCATCCGAGTTATCAGTCATCGTACGACAAGGTTTTAGCGAAGGCAATAGGGCAGGCGATCATTCGGGGTTAACCGGGATGGGGCCGGCGTTTCCGCTGGAGAGCCTTGCGGGCGCCAAAAAAAACGACAGGAACGCGCAGTCAGGGGCACTTCATGCCTGCGATGGCGGCGGTCGTACTGTGGTGAGGCCCGGTGAGGCTGGAATGTGATGTTGTAGGACAACGTAGGTCAGGCGGCTCCCTGCCGGCGCGCCGTCCACTCAGGAAATTTGAAACACCGATGCAAAGCTGCCGGTGCACGGGTCCCCGGCGACTGGCACACTGGCAACCTGGACTGACGGGGAGAACATGGTGGGAGAGTTACAGGCCTTGCTGGAGAATCACGGGCTGATGCTGGTGTTCCTGAACGTGCTGGTCGAGCAGGCCGGGCTGCCGGTGCCCGCGTACCCGATGCTGTTCGTCGCCGGCGCGCTGGGCGTGCAGGACACCGGGCCGTCGATCGGCGCGGTGCTGGCGGCGGTGATCTTTGCCTGCCTGATTGCCGATACCGGCTGGTACTTCGCCGGACGCCGGCTGGGGCAGCCGATGCTGCGCACGATCTGCCGGGTATCGATTTCGCAGGACTCGTGCATCCGCCAGACCCAATCGCTCTATCTGCGCGTGGGGCCGCGCTCGCTGGTGATTGCCAAGCTGCTGCCCGGTGCCGGGGCCTTGTCCACCGCGATGGCGGGCATGACGGGCACGCCGTTGCCGGTGTTCCTCTTCTATGACGCCATCGGCGCGCTGGTCTGGGCTGGCAGCGCCTTGCTGATCGGCGTGGTGTTCAGTGATTTCATCGATGCCATCCTGGAGGCGTTCAGCGCCTACGGGCATATGGCCGTGGTGGGGCTGTTGGTGGCGTTCGCGCTGTTCCTGGCGTGGCGCTGGTGGCGCCGCCTCCGGCTGCTGCGCCGCACGCGGCGCGTGCCGCGCATGACGGTGGATGAGCTGGAAGCGCGCCGGCTCGCCGGCAGCCTGCCGGTGGTGATCGACGTGCGCGCCCACGGCGACACGCCGATGGAGCGCATCCCCGGCTCGGTGGTGCTCGACATGCAGGGCGCGCTGGACAGCCTGGACGCGCTGGGCGTGCCGCACGCCGGGGCCGACATCGTGGTCTATTGCGCCTGCCCCAATGAACTGTCCGCCGCGCTGCTGGCCGAGCGCCTGCGCGTGGCCGGCTACCCGAAGACCTGGGCCCTGGCCGGCGGCTTCGACGAATGGAAGCGGCGCCACGGCGGCACCGCGCCGACCGAGGCGGCCAACCAGCCAGGGCCGGCCGAAGCCGCCTGAACCTGCCAGGCCGTCGGCGCTGCGCTCAGCGCTTGCCCGCGGTCTGGAAGACCGACAGGTCCGGGTAGACCGCGCGGATCTTCTCCCACTCGGCGGCATTGAAGAACTGGCACTTGCCGGCGCCGAAGCGCTTGGACACCTCCACGCAGAAGCGCACGGCTTCAGCGATGTCGATCTCATGGTTGGCCGAGGTCGCGCTGCCCGACACCACCGACTGCGCCGTCACCGCCACGCCGACCACCGGCGCCTGGGTGGCCACGTGCGGCTGCATGATGCTGTTGAAGTGGTACAGGCCGTTGTGGTACGGCGTGATGTCCTGCTGCGAGATCGGGAAGGTCACCGCCGGGCAGCCGGTGGTGGACTCCATGGTCGCCACCAGGTCTGGCGCCACGCGCAGGATGTAGCCCTGCATCGCCGTCGGCGAAATCGCAAAGCCGCGGTGCTTGATGATGCTGTTGCCCTTGGAGGCATCGATCGACAGGATCGCGTCCATCTCGGGCAGCACCTGGTAGTCGTTCATGGTGTCGGACGAGACCGGCATGCCCATGAACGGCACCGGGTCGTGCGGCTGCATCGAGACATTGGTCGACAGGTGCGTGGTCACGATCACGTCGCCCACCAGGTGGTCGCCGCGCGCCTTCATCTGCGCCAGCTTGAGCGCCACCGTCAGGCAGCCGATCGGACCGTCGGCGTCAGACACCAGCCCCACCAGTTCCGGGCGCGCGCCGATCGCGCCGTTGCGGCCGATCACGCCCAGCGTCGGCGCACTGCCGCCGCTACGCTTGCCCGTGGCGCCGGGGATCACGATGGTGATGAAGTCGGTGGTGTTGGCAGTGTTCTCGGGCGGGGCGTTGTGGACCGTGGTCACTTCCACGCTCACGCCGGCGCCGGCATAGGGCACGAACAGTTCGCTGACGACCGCACCGTTGGCGTGCGGGCTGTCCAGGGCTTCATGAATGACCAGCGTCTGCTGCAGGGCCATGGCTTTCTCCAAATGATGTGCCCTGCCCGCGCGGCGCGGGCAGGGCGTCTACAAAAAGTCAGAACTGGTGGCGCAGGCCGACCATCATCGTGGTCTGGCTGTCGCGCCCGTCCAGCGGCTTGCCGCTGCCGCCGGTCCAGCTGGTGGTGTTGTTGCCGAACAGGCCCGACCAGTCACCGTGCACACGGTCGTAGGCCAGCGCCAGGTAGGCATCGGTGCGCTTGCTGAAGGCGTAGTCGGCGACTGCGTAGGCAGTGGTGCGGTTGCCGCTGAAGCCGTCGGCGCGGGTGCGGTTGTGCATCACGCTGCCGATCAGCGTGACGTTGCCGGTGACCGGGTAGCTCGCGCCCAGCGTGAAGAAGTCGTCGTGGCGGCTGCCGCCGAAGACCGAGTTGATGGCGGCGCGGTTGGTCGGCGTGGCGGCGGTGGACATGCTGGTGATCGTGGCCGTGTCGGTGCCGCCCTTGGAAGAATCGAAGCCCGCGTCGCGGTCGCTGTGGATGTAGTTGGCGAACAGGCTGGCGCGGCCCACCGCGGCCTTCAGGCCGGCCAGGTAGATGCTCGCGGCGCGGCTCTGGCTGTCGCGGGTCTGCTGGAAGTCGCCCACTGCGGCGATGGGGCCGGCGGCGTACCTCACGCCGAACGACATCGACGAGGTCGCGCGGGTGTTGCCCGCGGTTTCGCCCAGCGCGTATTCGGCGATCACCGAAACCGGGCCGAAGTTGCCGGTGTAGCTGACGGCGTTGTCGTAGCGCTGGCCGGTCAGGTAGACCATCCACGCATTGGACGGCGCCGCGCCCACGCCGAGCGGGTCGACGTAGTACAGCATGGTGTTGGCGGTGGTGTACTGCCGGCCCAGCGCCAGCTCGCCCCACTGGTTGCCGATCTTCACATACGCCTGGCGCCCGAACAGCTGCCCCTGCTGGTCCAGCTTGCCGGTGTCGGCCAGCAGGCCGTTTTCCAGCACGAAGCCGGCCTTCAGGCCGCCGCCCAGGTCTTCAATGCCGCGCAGGCCGAAGCGGCTGCCCGACAGGAAACCTTCGCCACCTTGCTGCAGCCCGATCTGGGCATCGCCCGCCGGGTTCGAATGGGACTGGTAGGTCAGCGCGGTGTCAATCACGCCGTACAGCGTCACCCCGGACTGGGCCATCGCGGCGGCCGGTAGGCCCAGCAGCAACGGCAGTGCCAGGCGGCCCGCGTGGCGAGTGGTGTGGCTCATCTTGTTTTCTCCTCCAGAAGGCAAAGGGGGGCCCGCGCGGGCGGCACGGCGCGGCCCGCGAGGCGGCTTTCTCTTTGTTGTGCCCGGGACCGGCCCGGGTCAGTGCGTCAGCGGATCAGGGCAGTGCCGCCGGCTCAGGCAGCAAAGCCCGGCCAGTCCGGCATCCCGGCCGGACCGGTGATCTGCGACAGCGGGAACGTCTCGCCTTCGCGAATCGTTTCGGCCTTGCCTTCGGCCGGGAACCACAGCGCATGGCGCTCGCCCAGCACAGTGCCGCGCGTGCCGTCCGAGAACAGTGCCGAACCCTCCGGCAGCGCAAACACCTGCTCCGGCGCGTTGATGTGCAGGAACTCGGCCAGGCGCTCTTCGCGGCTTTCGCCGTTGTGGCCGGCGGGCTTGCCGCTGATGAAGTGCGGGTTGATCTGGAACGGCACCAGCCCCAGCGCGCGCAGCGACGGCGGCTGCACGATGGGCATGTCGTTGGTGGTGCGGATGGTCGGGCAGGCGGCGTTGCTGCCGGCGCTCCAGCCGACGTACGGCATGCCCGCGCGCACCCTGGCGCGGATCGCGTCGACGATGCCGGCGTCGTACATGCGCTTGAGCAGCGCAAAGGTGTTGCCGCCGCCGACCGCGATGGCCTCGGCCTGCTCTACGGCGCGCAGCGGATCGGCGCTGTGGTGGATCGATTCCAGCGCGTAGCCCAGCGTCTCGAACACCGGCTTGACCATGCCTTCATAGGTGTCGAAGCTGAACGTCACGCCGGCGAACGGAACGAACAGCACCTTGCGCGGCTCGCGCCTGAGCAGCGTGTGGATCTGCTCGCCGGCGTGCTCGAGGTAGCCGTGGTTGTCCTTGCGCGAGCTGCTCATCAGAAGGATGCGTTGGGTCATGTCTTGGTTTCCGTCAGGAGAGTCTGGTGAATTTCAATGCGGGATCAGGCGATCGCGGCGCGGATCAGCGCGGCCACGCGGTCGATCTCTTCATGCGTGTTGAAGTAATGCAGCGAGACGCGGGCCATGGTGGACACGCCGTAGCGCGCCAGGATGGCGTCGGCCATGAAGTTGCCGGCTTCGATGATGCATTGCTGCGCTTCCAGCGCTGCGACGATGCGCGCCGGGTCCACGCCGCGCACATTGAACGGCACGATGCCGATGCGGTTGGCCAAGTCGGCCGGACCGTACAGGTCGAAGCCCGGGATCGACGCGAACTTTGCCACCGCATACCCGGTCAGGTCGCGCACGCGCGCTTCGATGGCGTCGATGCCGATGGCGGCGGCGTAGTCGATGGCGGTGCCCATGCCGAGGATCGCCGGCACGATCGGGCAGCCAGCCTCGAAGCGCCTGGCACCAGCCACCAGCGACAGCGCGCCGGTGGCGCGGTCATAGGCGCCGTTCCACCAGCCCACCAGGGCGGGCTCGACCTGCTCGATCAGCGCGCGGCGCACATACAGGAAGCCCGAGCCCTCGGTCGCGCGCAGCGCCTTGCGGCCGCAGCCAGCCAGGAAATCGCAGCCCAGCTCGGCCACATCCGAGCGCAGCATGCCCACGCTCTGCGCCGCATTGACCAGCGACAGCACGCCGTGGCGGCGCGCCACCGCGCAGATCTGCTTGGCCGGCTGCACCGCACCCGTCGAATTGGGCAGGTGCGAGAAGGTGAGCAGGCGCGTGCGCGGGGTCACGGCGCCCTCGAACGCCTCGGGCGAAAGCAGCCCTTCGGCATTGGCCGCGACGATCTTCACGACGATGCCGTGCGATTGCTCCAGCCGGCGCCAGGGCAGCAGGTTGCTCAGCATCTCGGTGTCGGCCACCAGCACTTCGTCACCGGCCTCCCAGGCGATGCCGCGCGCGACGATCGAGATGCTCTCCGTGGCGTTCTTGGTGAAGGCGACTTCGTCGGCGGCGCAGTTGAGCAGCCCGGCCAGCTTGCCGCGCACCGCTTCCACGCGCGTATAGGTCTCTTTGCGGAAGGCTGGCAGGTAGATGCCGACATGGCCGGTATCGAGCAGGTAGCTGCGCACGGTATCGAGCACCGCGTCGGGCGGCAACGAGGCCGCGGCGGTGTCGAGATAGATGGTGGAGGCCGTCAGCGGGGTGTCGGCGCGGATGGCCTGGATGGCTTGGATATCCATGGAACGTCTCGGGTAATGACAGGCGGGACGCGGCGGCCGCGCCCCGAGGTAAGACTCAGTTGCGCACTTACTTGCGCAGCTTGGTGACGGAGCCGAAGAAGCTGAACAGCGCGTCGCCGGCAATCACGCCGCCGGCGAAGGCGCTCATCTCGGCCACGTGCTTGTCGCCGCGCAGGCGCTGCAGCACGAAGCGGATCGCCAGGCCGGCCAGCACGGCCCAGCCGGCCAGCGGCGAGGCAATCAGCATGCCGGTGGAGAGCAGGATGCCAAGCTGGCGCCTGGAGCCGCCGATCAGCTGCAGCAGCGCGCCGGGGATGGCCCAGATCATCAGGTTGCGGGCAATTTCCGCCGACGAGCCCGCCTTGATCGAAGCCGCGTAGACGCGGTCCACCGGCGGGATCATGTTCTGCGCGAAGAAGGTGCGGTGGAACACCAGCACCACCACCGCGGCCACGGCAAAGCCGATCATCGCGGCCAGGAACTGCTGCTTGCGCCCGGCCAACTCGGCCTCCATGTCGCGGCCTTCGCCACGCAGCAGGTAGCCGGTCTTGAGGTCGTAGCCCATGTCGGCAAAGGCCGGGCCGGTGGCGGCGGAGAAGCCCACCAGCACCGCCAGCGCCGTCGGCGGGAAGCCGATCAGGATGCCGATGGTCAGCGTGATCAGCGCCACCGCGAAGGCCGGGAACCAGCCCGAATGCATTGCCGCGATGCCGACGATCAGCTCATGCACATAGGCGGCAAAGGCGGCATACAGCACGAACACCACCAGCATGCCCAGCGACATGTCAGAGACATGGCCGGCCAGCACCGAGATCAGCAGCGCAATCGCCAGGTAGATCAGGAAGCCGCCCGACAGGATGCGGCTCGCGCGCGAGGCCGGGACTTCGATGGTGCGTGCGTCAGCGGCCGGGGCGTAGCGCGCGCGGCGGATTTCATTGGCGACCTGGAACAGCGCGACGATGCCGGCGCCGATCATCAGGCCGTGCGGGATATAGGCCTTGGCGATGTCGATGCCGGTCAGCGCCACCGAATAGCCACGCACCAGCAGGCCGATGCCGAACATGGTCAGTGCCGCCAGGTTGCCCAGGAAGGCCGCGCCGAACGCGGACATCGGCACGCCCAGCCAGGCGCCGCCCACACCCACGGCAATGCCCAGGCCCAGGAACGCGGCCTTGCGTCCGCCGCGGTCGCCGGCCCAGATGGCCTCTGCCGTGGCGATGCCGGCCGGCCAAGTGCCGGTGGCGGGGAAGATCCTGCTGCCGAACAGGAAGTACAGCATCGCGCCGTCGACGAACATGGCGATCACCGCGCCGATCAGCATCGGCGTGGCCAGCTCCGGCATGCCCATCGCGTATGGCACGCCGATCGGGATCATCAGCGAGTTGGCGGCGCCGAAGGTGGCCGACGAGATTGCCGTCTGCACCAGGTTCTGCCGCTCCAGCACGCGGAAGCGCCGCGTGATCTCCAGCGGGATGCGCGAGAACACGATCGCGATCAGCGCGCCGATGATCGAGGTGTTGGCCGAGATCCCCAGCGACACGATCAGCTGCATCCCGATCATGGCGCCGAATACCGACAGCCCCACGGAGACCAGCAGCAGCAAGGGCTCCATGAAGCGTGTCCGTGTTGCAGGCTGCGCCGCCATCGGCGCGTTCAGTTGTGTTGGCATGGTCATGTTGTCCACCGCTCCCCGTAGTGTTGTCTGGTTTTGTCTGTTGTGTGTGATGCCTTGCGTGCGCTCAGCGCATGAAACCCGCCACCGGTCCGATGGTGTTGCGCGTGGTGCGCAGCGCCTCCAGCAAGCGCGGCACCGCCTCAGGCGTCAGGCGCTGCAGCGGGCCGGCGATGGCCAGCGATCCCACCACCGCCTGGGTGTCGCGGTGGCGCAGCGGCAGCGCCAGCCCGGCCACCGTGGCGGCGGATTCCTCGCAGGTGTAGGCCCAGCCGTCGGCGCGGATCTGATCCAGCCGTGCTTCCAGTTCTGGCGCGTCGCCCGCTACCTGGCGCCGGAACGCTTCCGGCTGGAATGCCAGGATGGCCTTGGCGTGCGCGCCCGCGTCCAGCGCGAAGCGCTGGCCCACTTCGATCGAAAAGCGCAGCTGGTGCTGGCTCTGGGCGATATCCGTGCACAAGCCCTCGCCACCGTCCAGCCACGACAGGAACACGGTCTCGCCGCATTCGCGCGCCAGCGCTTCCAGCGCGGGCTGCACCACCTCGGCCGGCGAAAGTGTCTTGCGAATCACTTGTCCCAGCTCGAACCAGCGCAACCCTAGGCCGTAGCGGCCAAGCGCGTCCTGCACCAGGAAGCCATTGCCGGCAAAGGTCGCCAGCACGCGATGCACCACGGCGTGGTGCACGCCGCTGTGGCGCGCCAGTTCGCGCACGCCCCAGCTGGGCTGGCGGGCGGTGAAATGGGTCAACAGCGCCAGGGCGCCGTCCAGGGTCTTGAGCATGGTGAGTGGTTGCGTCAACTGCTTGTGTCTCTATACAAGAGACACCGTCTCTGATACAGAGAAATGCTAGGCTTCGGCCAGGCTCTCAACAATCAGGGTTAACGCGGGGCCGGCTGGCCGCGCCGGGCGAATGCCGGCGCCGGCAACGGCGGAGCGCCGCCGCCTATACTTGGCGCAGACCGACTGCTACCGGGAGGGCGCGCATGGCCGCGGAACACCACGGAACCGGCGGATCTGGCGACGAGGCCACCCGCATCGCCCAGCGCCGCCGCCAGCTCGGCATTGCGCCGCGCGCCGACGATGGCCAGCGCAACTGGGCCCTGGCGCTGTCCGGCGGCGGCATCCGCAGCGCCACCTTCTGCCTGGGCGTGATGCAGGCAATGGCGGGCACCGCGATGCCCGCCAAGGCGGCAGCGCCGGCCCCCGCGCCGGAGGCCGCGACGCCGGCGGCCGCCACCGCCGCCGCGGCGCAGACCGTGCCGGGCCTGGCCTCGCTGCTGGCGCAGTTCGACTACCTGTCCACCGTCAGCGGCGGCGGCTACCTCGGCGCCTTCTTCGTCAGCCTGTTCGTGCCCGGCCGCCTGCACCGCGGCGCAGGCCCGGTCCAGGCCGCCACCGACGCCTATCACACGCTGCAATGCGAGCCGCCGGGGCGCATCCATACCTCGGTGTCCTACGCCGCCGACCCCGGCCGCGGCGCGGTCGCATGGCTGCGCGAGAACGGCCGCTACCTGTCGCCCACCGGCGCCGGCGACAACCTCTATGCCGCCGCGCTGGTGGTGCGCAACTGGCTGGCCATGCATTTCGTGATCGGCAGCGCGCTGCTGGTGCTGCTGGCTGCGCTGGCGCTCGGGCAACACATTGCGGTGGGGGTTTCCTACGGGTTGGGGCGCCATGAGATGGACCTGCTGCACGACGCGCGGCAGGCCTACAACCAGGGCGAATGCGCGATCTGGTGGAGCACGCTGCTGTGGCTGCCGCTGGCCACCGCGCTGGCTGGCGCGGTGCCGCCCGGGCTGGCCTACTGGCTGATCTACCCGCGCGCCAACGATCCGCAGGCGACGGCCCGCTTCCTGAGCCCCGCGCCGCTGCTTGCCACGCTGCTGGGCCTGATGCTGCTGGCCGCGGCGCGCTGGTCGGAATGGCTCGGTTCGGGGCTGGTCATCGGCAAGCTCTTTGCCGCGCTGGGCGTGCTGACGTTGCTGGGCGTGCTGTGGTGCCTGGCGCTGCTGCAGGGCGAGCCGCGCACCGTGGCCGCCTACCGCGTGCGTGCCACGCGCGCACTGCGTGGCGCGCTGACGCTGACCCTGTGGCTGGCGGCGCTGGGCATTGCCGACACCATCGCACGCACCGATTACCTGTTTGCCCACCAGGCCCACCACCAGTGGGGCGCGGCGCTGCCCGCAACCGTGCTGGGCGTGCTGGTCTGGCTCGTGCGCTACGGTTCGCGCTGGCGCGATGCCGGCCGCCAGGGCAGCACCGACACGCCATGGCGCGCGCTGTGTGCCCGGCTGCCGGTATCGCTGCTGGCGGGCGCGGTGGCGGCCGTGCTGGCCCTGCTGTTGTTCGTGCTGTGGTCGTGGCTGGTGCTGTGGGTGCGCTGGGACGGGCGCGAGCCGGTCGACTGGCTGGTGTTCGGCAACGCCTATACCGGCCCGGCGCTGGCCATGCTGACCGTGGTGAGCCTGGCGCTGGCGCTGGTGGTGGGGCGCTTCGCGGGCTTCCTGAACCTGTCGACGCTGCAGCCGTTCTATGCGGCGCGGCTCACCCGCGCGTACCTGGGGGCGTCCAACGGTGAGCGCTTTGCGCCGCCCGATCCGACGACCGACCAGGACGGCAGCCAGGGCGCCCGCTTCAGCGTGGCCGAGCCCGTGCCCGGCGACCAGCTCAGCCTGAACACCTACTACGATCCGCGCGTGCTGGCGCCGCTGCACCTGATCAACGTCACGCTGAATCTCACCGTCGACCCGGCCGAGCAACTGGTGCAGCGCGACCGCAAGGGCAAGCCGCTGTGCCTGGCGCCCGGCCCCTGCGTGGCGCAGTCCGGCGTGGCGGCGGCGATCCCGCCGGACGCCTACGCGCGCTTTACCATCGACGGCCGGGGTTGCTGCCCCGACGTTTCATGGCCGTCGTCGGGCAAACTGGCCGAATCGCGCACGGTGGGAGATTGGATGGCGATCTCCGGCGCGGCCGTCTCCACCAGGCTGGGGCGCGCGACCACGCTGGGCACATCCATGCTGCTTGGCCTGGCGAACCTGCGGCTGGGCATATGGTGGCCGTCGTATCCGGCCAGCCACGCACGCGAAGGCGGGCGCCGGGGCCGCGCCAGGCGCCATCCGGAACGCGCCACGCATCCGTGGCTGGCCGCGGGCATCGCGCTGTTCCGCACGCAGTACTACCTGGGCTGCGAACTGAGCGCGCGCTTCCATGGCACGCGGCGCGGCTGGCAATTTCTGTCCGATGGCGGGCATTTCGACAACACCGGCGTGTACGAGTTGCTGCGCCCGGGCCGCGATGTCTCGCTGATCGTGCTGTGTGATTGCGGGGGCGACCCCGACTACCGCTTCGGCGACCTGGCCAACCTGATCCGGCTGGCGCGCATCGACCATGGGCTGGAGATCGTGGTCGATACCGAGGCTGCCACCACGCACCCGGTGCTGAGCCGGGTCTTCGGCGTACCGGATGATTTCATGCCGGGCGCGCCGACCGGCGACAAATGCGCGGTGCTGCTCAACGTCTTTCGCACCGGACCGGAGTGCGGGGCGCCACGCGCACGCACCTGCCGCATCGTGCTGCTCAAGCCGCGGCTGGTGTCATGGGCGCCGGCCGACGTGCGCCACTACGGCGCGACCCATCCCGCGTTTCCGCAGGAGGCCACCGGCGACCAGTTCTTCGATGAGGCGCAATGGGAGAGCTATCGCGCGCTGGGCCATGCGATCGGCCAGCGCGTGCTGGGCGGGGCCGTGGGCAAGGCCCTGCTGGTGTGAGGAGACTGCGCGTCAGCGCACGAAGCCGATGACGTCTTCCAGCCGGCCGCTGGCATCGCGCAGCGCCTCCAGCAGGCGCGGTACCGCGGCTTCGTCCAGCCGCTGCTGCGGCCCGGCGATGGCGACCGAGCCCACCACCGCACTGCGGTCGCGCGACCACAGCGGCAACGCTAGGCCGGCCACGCTGGCGGCGGCTTCCTCGCGCGTATGGGCCCAGCCGCGCTCGCGCACCTCGGCCAGCTGCTGCTCGATGCGCTCGCGGTCCAGCGTCGTGTGGGGGGCCATTCGCGCCAGCCCCTGGCGGTAGACCTCATCGCGAAAGGCATCGTCCTGGAAGGCCAGCATGGCCTTGGCATGCGCGCCCGCATAGAGCGGGAAGCGCTCGCCCAGCTCGATCGAAAAGCGCAGCTGGTGCTGGCTCTGCACCAGTCCCACGCACAGGCCCTCATGGCCATCGAGCCAGGACAGGAACACGGTCTCGCCGCTTTGCGCGGCGAGCTTTTCCAGCACCGGGCGCACGATCTCGTCGGCCGAGAAGCTCTTGCGCACCACCTGTCCCAGCTCGAACAGCCGCAGTCCCAGCGAATACTTGCCGGTGGCCGCGTCCTGCACCAGGAAGCCGTTGGCGGCAAACGTGGCCAGCACGCGGTGTACCACCGCGTAGTGCACGCCGCTGTGCTTGGCCAGCTCGCGCACGCCCCAGGTCGGCTGGCGCACGGTGAAGTGGGTCAGCAGCGCCAGCGCACCGTCCAGTGTCTTGAGTGTCATCGCTTGTTCCTTCGCATCGGGCTGCATGGTACGGGCAAGCGCGGCGCGACTCAATCTTTCGTGCCCCGACTATACCCACGCCGCCCGAAGGGCCGCGATCAGGCCCCCAGCACGATCGCGCCGGGGTCACTAAGATAGCGAGCCATATGCATTGCCCGCGTGCGGCACCAGCCGCCCGCCATCCACCACATGAATCACGACTCTATCCCCAACGGCGCAGGCGTCGCCTGGTCCGTGCTGGACCTGGCCCCCATCCCTGAAGGCAGCGATGCCGGCCAGGCCATGCGCAACTCGCTCGACCTGGCCCGCCATGCGGAGCAGTTGGGCTACCACCGCTACTGGCTGGCCGAGCATCACAATATGCCCGGCATTGCCAGTGCCGCCACCGCCGTGCTGATCGGCTATGTCGCCAACGGCACCAGGACCATCCGCGTGGGTTCGGGCGGCGTGATGCTGCCCAACCATTCGCCGCTGGTGATCGCCGAGCAGTTCGGCACGCTGGCCTCGCTCTACCCGGGCCGCATCGACCTGGGCCTGGGCCGCGCGCCCGGCACCGACCAGGCCACCGCGCGCGCCTTGCGCCGCCACCTGTCGGCCGACAGCGCCGATACCTTCCCGCAGGATGTGGAAGAACTGCAGGCCTATTTCGAAGACGTGCGCCCCGGCCAGCGCCTGCGCGCGGTGCCCGGCGCCGGGCTCAAGGTGCCGATCTGGTTGTTGGGTTCGAGCCTGTTCAGCGCGCAGCTGGCCGCGGCGATGGGCCTGCCGTTCGCCTTTGCCTCGCACTTTGCGCCGGGCTTCATGCGCCAGGCGGTGGACCTGTACCGACGCACCTTCCGGCCCTCCGAAGCGCTGGACCGGCCTTATGTGATGCTGGGCCTGAACGTGTTTGCGGCCGAGACCGGCGACCAGGCGCGCCGCCTGTTCAGCTCGCTGCAGCAGCAGTTCCTGGCGCTGGTGCGCGGCACTCCGGGGCAGCTGCGCGCGCCGGTGGATGATATCGAATCACTGTGGACCGAGAGCGAGGCCGACCATATCCGCCGCTCGCTGGCGTGCTCCGTGGTGGGCGATCCCGACGCCGTGCGTGCCGGCATGCAGCGTTTTGTCGATGACCTGCGCCCGGACGAGCTGATGCTGGCCGGGCAGATCCATGACCACCAGGCGCGCCTGCGCTCGTTCGCCATCGCCGCCGATGCGGCGCGCAGCCTGAAGACCTCATCAGCGCTCTGAGCGCCTGCGATGCTCCGGTATGGCGTGCGCCGCACTTGCGGCGTGCGCCCGTGAGCGCGTCTCCCCTAATCCTGTTTGCGCACCGCCGATCCGCTCGGATACATTAGAAGGTCCGAGACACAGAGAGGCACGGCTCCCGCAGCACGCGCCCGACAGTCCGCCCGATCCACCACCCCATTCATCACCCATGGGGCCGACGGCAGCGACGACAGGAGACAACGATGGACCTGCGGCAACGCGAGCACATCGAGACGGTGGTCCAGGCCACCACATACCTTGCCCCGCCGGCCGTGCTTGCGGACCGGATCGCGCACGACGCCATCATCCAGAACTCATGGCGCCGCTGCGTGCACCAGTACGGCCTGGATCCGTCGCGCATGCAGGAGGCGCGCATCCTGCCGCAGCCGCGCCTGCGCGAACACCAGGAACGTATCGACGACTTCGCGCGCATCGCGCGCCACGGCCTGCAAAGCCTGTATGGGCAGGTGGCGGGCCTGGGCTATGTGGTGCTGCTGACCGATGCGCAGGGAGTGACCGTCGACTATATCGGCGAGGCCCGCAGCGATGCCGCGCTGCGCCACGCGGGCCTGTACCTGGGCGCCGAGTGGAGCGAGAGCGGCGCCGGCACCTGCGCGGTCGGCACCGCCCTGGCCACGGGCCAGGCGCTGACGGTGCACCAGGCCGACCATTTCGACGCCACCCATATCCCGCTGACCTGCACCGCCGCGCCGCTGTTCGACACGCACGGCAACCTGCATGCCATCCTCGACATCTCCGCGCTGACCTCGCCGCAGGCCAAGGACAGCCAGGGGCTGGCGCTGCAGATGGTGCGCATCTACGCCGCGCATATCGAGAACGCCAACTTCCTGCGCGCGCACCGCCGCGACTGGATCCTGAAGCTGAACGTGGCGCCGGAGTTCGTCGACGTCAATCCCGAATACCTGCTGGCGCTGGACGAGGCGGGCCGCATCGTCGGCCACAACCACCGCGCCAGGCTGATGCTGGAAGGCGAGCTGGGTGTTGCACCGGGCGCCACCGTGCTGGGCCAGCGGTTCGAGACGCTGTTCGACGCGCGCCTGGAAGACCTGGGCCATTACGTCTATTCGCGCCCGAGCGAGCAGCGCCTGGTGGCGCTGACCCGCAGCGGCGGCCTGCTGTACCTGAGCGTGCTGCCGCCCGCGCTGCGCTGGCAGGCGCCGCCCGCCGAAACGCAGGTGGAGATGCCGGATGCGCTGGCAGCACTGACCGGCGGCGATGCCGCGCTGCAGCAGCAGTTGCAGCGCGCGGCGCGCCTGGTCGATTCGCCCATCAACCTGCTGATCCACGGCGAGACCGGCAGCGGCAAGGAGTTCCTGGCCAAGGCGCTGCATCTTGCCAGCGCGCGCCGCGGCGGGCCGTTCGTAGCGGTGAACTGCGCGGCGATCCCTGAAACCTTGATTGAAAGCGAATTGTTCGGCCACCTGCCCAACAGCTTCTCCGGCGCAGGCCCGCGCGGCAAGCGCGGCCTGATCCAGGAGGCCGACGGCGGCACGCTGTTCCTGGACGAGATCGGCGACATGCCGCGCGAGCTGCAGTCGCGGCTGCTGCGCGTGCTGGCCGAGGGCGAAGTGCTGCCTGTCGGCGCCGCGCGGCCGGTGCCGGTGCGGCTGCGGGTCATCTCCGCCACGCACCACAGCCTGGAGCAACTGGTGGCCGACGGGCGCTTCCGCGAGGACCTGTACTACCGCCTCAACGGCGCGCGCTTTACGCTGCCGCCGCTGCGTGCGCGCACCGACCTGGACTGGCTGGTCCGCAAGCTGCTGCAGGAAGGGGGCGCAGAAGGCGGCGAGATCACGCTGTCGCCCGCGGCACGCGAGCGGCTGCACCGCCACCGCTGGCCCGGCAACCTGCGCGAACTGCGCAACGTGCTGGAGTACGCGCGCGCGGTCTGCGCCGACGGCTATATCGATGTGCCGGACCTGCCTGACAGCCTGGCGGGACCCGCTCCGTCCGCCGCCCTGCCGCAGCCAGGGCCCGCCCAGTCACCCGCTGCCGCGCCGTTCGATCCGCACCAGTTGCCGCCGGAAGGCATGCTGCTGATGCAATACCTGCGCGCCTCCGGCTGGAACCTGAGCGCGGTCGCGCGGCAGATCGGCGTCAGCCGCATGACGCTGTACCGCCGCATGGAGCGCTACGGCATCCAGTCGCCCAACCGGCGCGACGGCGGCCCAGAGCCCACCGACGCATAAGCCGGCAGGCAGCACGGCGCACGCGCGCCATCCCTGCGATACGGTTGTCCATCCCCTGTACACCTGCGCTGTGACACCTGTCACAGCGCAGCGTCGCTTTTGCCCTTCCGCCTCGGGGTAATCCCTCGGATCCGACCCCGCTGATACCCCTGTTTCCCCGGTTTTCACTGCCTGCGCGCACTGGCACGGCCATTGCAAATACGCTTGGCAAGACAACGACAACAGGAGACAGGCAATGGGGCACGCAGCAGGCGCCAGCGCGCAGATCGCGCCAGTGGTCGGCATCATCGCCAACCCGATTTCCGCGCGCGACATCCGCCGCGTGATCGCCAACGCCAACAGCCTGCAGCTGGCCGACCGCGTCAATATCGTGCTGCGCCTGCTGGCCGCGCTGGCGTCCTGCGGCGTGGAGCGCGTGCTGATGATGCCCGACCGCGAAGGCCTGCGCGTCATGCTGGCGCGGCACCTGGCACGCCGGCAGGGGCCGGACTCGGGGCTGCCCGCGGTCGACTACCTTGACATGCCGGTCACCGCGCGCGTTGACGACACCCTGCGCGCCGCGCGCTGCATGGCCGATGCGGGCGTGGCCGCCATCATCGTGCTGGGCGGCGACGGCACCCACCGCGCGGTGGTGCGCGAGTGCGGCGCGGTGCCGATCGCGGGCCTGTCGACCGGCACCAACAATGCCTACCCCGAAATGCGCGAACCCACCATCATCGGGCTGGCCACCGGCCTCTATGCCACGGGCCGCATTCCCCCTGCGCAGGCGCTGGCGTCGAACAAGCGGCTCGACATCGTCATCCGCGACGGCAACGGCGGCTTTCGCCGCGATATTGCGCTGGTGGATGCGGTGATCTCGCACGAGCACTTCATCGGCGCGCGCGCCTTGTGGAAGACCGACACGCTTGCCGCCGTCTACGTGTCCTTTGCCGACCCCGAGGCCATCGGCCTGTCATCCATCGCCGGGCTGCTGGAGCCGGTGGGCCGGCGCGAAGAGGGCGGCCTCGCGATCGAGCTGGCCGCCCCCGGCGAAGGCGAATTCGACCTGTGCGCGCCGATCGCACCCGGCCTGATGTGCACCGTGCCGGTGGCCGGCTGGCAGCGGCTCGAACACGGCCGGCCCCATCGCGTGCGCCAGCGCAGCGGCATTGTCGCGCTGGACGGCGAGCGCGAACTGGCCTTCGGGCCGGACGACGAAGTCACCGTCACCCTGCATGACCACGCCTTTCGCAGCATCGACGTCGCGGCCTGCATGCGCCATGCCGCGCGCCACCACCTGATGCGCCGCCTGCCGCGGCACGCCGCGGCGGGATGACGCGCGGGCACCGCGTCCGCCCGCTTTTCCCCTTTCTTGAAGTGCAACACCTGAAAACGAAGGAGACAGACATGACAGCCAGAGCTTCTCAAGATTCCGCCGCGCTGCCGCTCGATAAGGAGACGTTGCTGACGGTGTACCGGAAGATGCGCACCATCCGCGATTTTGAAGAACGCCTGCACGTGGACTTCGGGCGCGGCGACATCCCGGGCTTCGTCCACCTGTACGCGGGCGAGGAAGCCGCGGGCGTCGGCATCCTGCACCACCTGAACGATGGCGACCGCATCGCCAGCACGCACCGCGGCCACGGCCACTGCATCGCCAAGGGCGTCGATCCGGTGGCGATGATGAAGGAGATCTACGGCAAGAAGGGCGGCTCGTGCAATGGCAAGGGCGGCTCGATGCATATCGCCGACCTGTCCAAGGGCATGATGGGCGCCAACGGCATCCTGGGCGCGGGCGCGCCGCTGATCTGCGGCGCCGCGCTGGCTGCCAAGTTCCGCGGCAAGGGCGAGGTCGGCATCACCTTCTGCGGCGACGGCGCCTCCAACCAGGGCACCTTCCTGGAGAGCCTGAACCTGGCCGCGGTGTGGAACCTGCCGGTGATCTTCGTGATCGAGAACAACGGCTATGCCGAATCGACCTCGCGCGATTACGGCACCGCGGTGGACAGCTACGTGGACCGCGCCGCCGGCTTCGGCATCCCGGGCGTGACGGTGGACGGCACCGATTTCTTCGCCGTCCATGAAGCGGCCGGCGAAGTGATCCGGCGCGCGCGCGAAGGCGGTGGGCCGTCGCTGCTCGAATGCAAGATGGTCCGCTTCTACGGCCACTTCGAGGGCGATGCGCAAACCTACCGCGCCGCAGGCGAACTCGACGATATCCGCGCCAACAAGGATTGCCTGAAGCTGTTTGGCCGCGCCGTGACCCAGGCCGGCGTGGTCGCGCGCGAAGAACTCGACGCCATCGACCGCGAGGTCGCCGCGCTGATCGAGCATGCCGTGCAGGAGGCCAAGGCCGCACCGCAGCCCGGGCCCGAAGACCTGCTCACCGACGTCTACGTCAGCTACTGATCCGCCACGCGCTAACTCAATATCAGGAGACAAACCATGGCTCGCAAACTGAGCATCAAGCTGGCGATCAACGAGGCGATCGACCAGGAAATGACCCGCGACCCCAGCGTCATCATGCTGGGCGAAGACATTGTCGGCGGCGCCGGCGCGGACGGCGAGAAGGACGCCTGGGGCGGCGTGCTGGGCGTGACCAAGGGCCTGTACGCCAAGCACGGCGACCGGCTGCTGGACACGCCGCTGTCTGAATCCGCTTACGTGGGCGCCGCCATCGGCGCCGCGGCCTGCGGCATGCGCCCGATCGCCGAGCTGATGTTTATCGACTTCATGGGCGTTTGCTTCGACCAGATCTTCAACCAGGCGGCCAAGTTCCGCTACATGTTCGGCGGCAAGGCCGAGACCCCGGTGGTGATCCGCGCGATGGTCGGCGCGGGCTTTCGCGCGGCCGCGCAGCACAGCCAGATGCTGACGCCGCTGTTCACTCATATCCCCGGACTGAAGGTGGTGTGCCCGTCCACGCCGTACGACACCAAGGGCCTGCTGATCCAGGCGATCCGCGACAACGACCCGGTGATCTTCTGCGAGCACAAGAACCTATACGGCCTGGAGGGCGAGGTGCCCGAAGGCGCCTACGCGATTCCGTTCGGCGAGGCCAATATCGTGCGCGACGGCAAGGATGTGTCGATTGTCACCTACGGGATGATGGTGCATCGCTCGCTCGAAGCGGCCGCCACGCTGGCCAAGGAGGGCATCGAGGCGGAAGTGATCGACCTGCGCACGCTCTCGCCGCTGGACATGGACACCGTGCTGGAATCGGTCGAGAACACCGGCCGCCTGGTGGTCGTGGACGAGGCCAGCCCGCGCTGCAATATCGCCACCGATATCTCCGCGCAGGTCGCGCAGCAGGCCTTCGGCGCGCTCAAGGCCGGCATCGAGATGGTGTGCCCGCCGCATACGCCGGTGCCGTTCTCGCCGACGCTGGAGGACCTGTACATCCCCAGCGCCGCGCAGATCGTGGCCGCCGCGCGCAAGACCATGAAGGGAGGCAAGCACTGATGGCAACCGCAATTTCCCCCACGATTATCCCGATCGTGATGCCCAAGTGGGGCCTGTCGATGAAAGAAGGCACGGTCAATGCGTGGCTGGTCGACGAAGGCACCGAGATTACCGTGGGCCTGCCGATCCTCGACGTGGAAACCGACAAGATCGCCAATGCGGTGGAGGCGCCCGACGCGGGAACGCTGCGCCGCAAGGTGGCGCAGGCCGGCGACGTGCTGCCGGTGAAGGCGCTGCTGGGCGTGCTGGCACCTGCGGAGGTGAGCGATGCGCAAATCGATGACTATGTCGCGGCTTATGAAACGCCGGCGGACGATGCTGGCGAAGAAGAAGCCGCTGCCGCGTACCAGTTTGCCGACGTCGACGGCATCCGGGTCCGCTATGCCCGCAAGGGTGGCGGCGCCGAAACCGTGCTCTTCATCCACGGATTTGGCGGAGACCTGGACAACTGGCTGTTCAACCTCGATCCCCTGGCCGACGCGTACACCGTGGTGGCGCTCGACCTGCCCGGCCACGGACAGTCGTCGCCGCGGCTCGCGGGCACGACGCTGGCGCAGATGGCCGGCTTTGTAGCGCGCTTCATGGACGAGACCGGGATCGAGGCGGCGCATGTGGTCGGCCATTCGATGGGCGGCGGCGTGGCGGCGCAACTGGCTGTGGATGCACCGCAGCGGGTGCTTTCGGTGGCGCTGGTGTCGCCGGTGGGCTTTGGCGACGCCGTCAACAGCGGCTATACCGAAGGCTTCGTCAGTGCTCAGTCCCGGCGTGAGCTCAAGCCCGTGGTCGAGCTGCTGTTCGCCGACGCGGGGCTGGTCAGCCGCCAGATGCTGGACGACCTGTTGCGCTACAAGCGGCTGGACGGCGTCACCGAGGCGCTGACGGCGCTGGGGCAGGGGCTCTTCGGCGGCGGCCGCCAGAGCGAGCAGCCTGGCCAGCGGCTGGCCGGCAGCGGCAAGCGCGTGCTGGTGGTGTGGGGCGGTCAGGACCAGATCATCCCGGCCGCGCACGCTGAAGCCGCGCCGGCGGGAGCAACCGTCAAGGTCTTTGCCGATGCTGGCCACATGAGCCAGATGGAGAAGGCCAATGACTTCAACGCGCTGCTGAAAAAGCATCTGGCCGGCTGATGCCGCGCGCGGATGGCGCCGCCCCAGGGCGCCATCCGCTCGGCCAGTTCGCCTTGTTCGAATTCAAGACAGGACACCTCATGACCACAGACCTGAAGACCCGCCTGACCGAGATCAACAAGCAATTCGGTGCGCTCGGCCAGGCCCAGCCCGCCGCCATGAGCGCCTTCCAGGGCGTGATGAAGGCCGCCACGCAGGACGGCAGCCTGCCGGCCGCCGTCAAGGAACTGATTGCCGTCGCACTGGCGGTGCAGAAGGGCTGCGACGACTGCGTGCTGTTCCACACCAGTCAGGCGCTGCGCCATCGCGCCACGCGCGAGCAGCTGGCCGAAGTGCTGGCCATCAATATCGAGATGGGCGGCGGACCCGGCGCCATGTATGCGTCGAAGGCGCTGGCGTACTTCGATGCGCTCAACGTCTAGCCTTGCTAGACTCGGCACGTTGCCATCCGGAGGCTGGTGCCATCCCATGCCGTTTGAATTTGTCGATGCGGCCCATGCCGGGCAGGCGGGCAGCGACCCGCTGCAGGATGAGCTGGCCTTGCTGGATCTCGCGGCACAGGGCCGGCAGGTGGCGCAGCTGTGGGAGGCGCCGCTGTCGCTGGTGGTGCCGCGCACCTACCTGCGCCATGCCGCGCTGGAAACCGCGCGCGCCGACTTCGCGCAGCAAGGGTGCCCGGTGTTCCTGCGCATGTCGGGCGGCGGGCTGGTGCCGCAGGGCCCCGGCATCCTCAACCTGAGCCTGGCCTACGCAGTGGGACAGCCGCCGGGTGCGCGCAGCGACGCGGTCTACCTGCACTTGTGCGAGGTCATCGGCGATGCGCTGCAAGCGCTGGGCGTCGACACGCACTGGCAGGCCGTGGCAGGCTCCTTCTGCGACGGCCGCTTCAACCTGGCCTGGGGCCCGCCCGAAGCCGCGCGCAAGATCGCCGGCACGGCGCAGTACTGGCGGCGCGCACCCGCGGCCATGCAAGGGCCCGACGGGCAGCGCCACCTGGTGCTGGCCCATGCGGTGCTGCTGGTCAGCGCCGACCCTGTGCAGATCAACGCGCGCGCCAACGCGTTCGAAGCGGCCATCGACAGCGGCCGGCGCTATGACGCGGGCAAGGTCGTCAGCGTGCGCGAGGCATTGTTGGCCGGCGGCCGCGCGGTCGATGACGACGGCGCGCTGATGGCGCAGGTATCGGATGCGCTGCGGCGAAGCGTCGGGCAGACGCCGCCGCCGGCGTAGCCACTTGAAGCGGGAGACGCCAATTGGCGACCCCAAAAAAATCGCGGCCCACGCGGGGCCGCTAAAAATCGGGAATGCGAGGCGTGTCAGATGCCTCAGGAGACGTTATCGACACAGTGTGGACCACCGAGACCCCACTTCGGTGGGGTCTAGCGAGTACAATCATGGAGGCGAGTGACCGCTTACGCGATCAGGTAGGCGGAGTGCGGGTCCGGCCGGATGGCAGTGCGCAGCTTGCGCACGCTGGCTTCCAGTTCGGCATGGGCGGCATCGAGCCAGGCGACGCGATGGCGCACCGGGTCCTTGGCCGACAGATCGCTGGCGGCGATCTCGCGCAGGAAGTAGCGCACCATGCTGCCGGCGCGCGCCGGCACTGGCATCATCCCCAGCAGTTGAGACTTCGCCAGCAGCCGGCGGCTGACTGCATGCCGCAGTCCTGCCCAGGCGGTACGGCCCAGCGCGATGTACAGCGCATCCGTGCGCATCTGCCGCACGGCGCCCAGGAACTGCGCTTCGAATACCTCGCGCAGCATCGGTGTCTCCAGCAGTTCTTCCAGTGGCCCGTCGAACGCCAGACCGCGCCGCGTGGTGGCATGCGGCAGCAAGGCAAGCGGTTGCAGGCGCTCGAACCCGTCATTCCACAATGCCGCGGCGTGCGGCAGGCCGACCAGTTCGGGCACCCGGAAGTGGTCGAGCATGCGGATCAGGTTGGGCCGCACCAGCTTGCCGCCCAGCTCGACGCGCCGCTTGTTCTCGCGCTGAATCACGCGGCCGGGTGCATGGGCGCGCATCAGTTCCTCGGTGACGGCGGCGGCCAGCCGCACATGGGCGTGGCCGGGCGTGGTGCTGACCAGCACCAGGGGTGCCTGGGTGTTCAGGTATTCGCAGGGCACGTAGTGCATGGCGTAGGTGCTGTCCTGTGCCACCACAACCGGTTTGGCGATCACGCCGACTGCGCCCGCAAGCCGAACCTGCGCGCAATACGCTTCGATGAAGTTGGTCAAGGAATCCCCCCGCTCGCTTCGATGTATCGGCGCTTTCTATTGGCGCCTTCTACTTGTTCTGCTTTCCGTTCATGGTAAGCCTGCGGTGCAGGGCAGATAAAGCGCGCGGCGCCGGTTTGACCGGAATCCGACGAAACCTTGGTGGGCCAGCCAACATACCGGAGCAGGATGCCCCTCGAACGGGTGGGGCACGCGCGTGGTTCACGGCAGGTACGGTATCGCACCGCGTGCGTCAGGACGATGACATCAGACGGGAGGGAATCAGCCGGAACGGGACGGCCGCGGGCGGCGGGTCGCCGGAAAGAAAAGACCGGACACGTGCGTGTCCGGTGAACCCATTTGCTGACTCAGGTAGTGTCACAGCCCGAGAGCTACAAATGATAACGATTATCATTTGAGTTGACAATAGCAAAGGGCGCGATCTTGCCGGTGGGGTCAGGCAATCGAAGTCTGGATGGAAAACTGTCCCGACAAGGTTTTGTGCACCGGGCAGCGGTTCGCCACGCGGAGTAGGTCATCCAGGATCTGGGGCGTGAGCTCACCGCTGACCTTGACCTCGCGGTTCATGGTGTAGGTCCCGTTGGCCTCTTCATGAGCGACCGATACATGGACTCCGGTGATCGCGTAGCCCTTGCGTTTGGCGTACAGCTGCAAAGTCAGCGTGGTGCAGGCGGCCAGGGCCGAATCCAGCAGGTCATGCGGGTTCGGGTATTGGGTGTCGCCGCCGGCAGATGCATCCAGGTCGGCCCGCCACTCGGCAGTCCCGTTGGTCAGGTGGCAGATGCTGTTGCCCTGGCTTGGTTGCCAGGTCGCTTGGATAGTCATCAAACGTCCCCATCTATAAGAGAGCGGCCCGGTGGGCCGGAACAGCCATTCTATAAGCAGCGCCGGGCGAGGGCTGAAGTGGCTTGAAATGCCTTTTTCGGGCGAGTTGGCTTTTTTTCAAAGAACCTCTTGCCAACCCCGCTGCGGTCACTTAATATTCGCCCCCTCGCAACACAACGCAGCGCTGCAAAGCAGACGCAGCAAGGGTTTGCGGGGTCGACCGGGTAGGTTGGCGCAGCGAAGTTAGCGCGCCGGCCGCAGCGAAAAAAGTTGCTGAAACGGTTGACGAAACGAAGAAAGCTCTGCATAATCTCGTTTCTCTGCTGCAGACA